>JACOEF010000282.1 GCA_024998705.1 Nitrospira sp. | reverse complement strand
TCGCCGCGGTTCGTCTGTTCGATGACAATCGGAACTAGCATTCAGCTGAATCCTTTCCGCTAGAGGCCTGACAGGTGGAAACTCTTCAGTTTACCATACGCATCTAACATGGACTGGGTGATCACCACCCGGTAATCCAGTGTTGCGACTCATTGCATCAGACTACGCTACCCCTGGATCATCGCGTGTTTGTAGACAAAATCCAACGCTTTGTCCGCTAAAATCCTAGATCGAAGATCATCCAGGGTCTCCTGCCCACCGGCCTGGATCATGCGGGTGACTTCCTCGACCGAGAGTTTAACCTCTGCCGCGAGTCTTGCGATTTCGTTGCCAAGGTCCTCATTCGTGACGGTGATGGTTTCTTTCGCCGCAAGCGCTTCAAGAATGAGTCCAACCTTCACGCGGCGCTCAGCTTCCGGGCGCAACTCTTCCTGGAGTTTTTTGGCATCTTCTGTTTGGGGCGAGACGGACGACGTGTCTGTACTCTCCGTAGATTTACGCTGGCGGGATTGCACCTGTTGCCTGACCATCGCCGACAATTCCCGCTCGACCAAAGTCCCGGGAAGTTCAAAATGGTGGGTTTCTGCCAGTCGCTTGATGATGGTTTCTTTGTATGTATCCTCGATATCTTTCTTCAAGGCCCGTTCCATCTCGGTGCGAAGCTTCTCTCGGATTTCCTGCAAGGATTGGTAGGGGCCGCAATCCTTTGCGAACTCGTCGTCCAGCGCCGGGAGTTGTTTTTGCTTCACGGATTTGATGGCACAGCGAAAAGTCACAGTCTTGCCGGCGACTCGAGTATCGGGGTGTGTTGCCGGATAGGCTTGTGGAATGGTGACGATGTCGCCTTCTTTCTTGCCGGCAAGGTGCGTTTCGATGTCGAGACCAAGAACGGAGGCATGTGACCCCATCTTGTGCAGGTGGCCGTCCTTGGTCGTGCCATCAAGCGGAGTGCCATCTAAGGTTCCGGCAATGTCTAGAACCGCGAAGTCGCCGTCGGCCAATGCGGTTCCTGTGGGCGCCGGGTGTAACTGAGCCATTTGCTCGCGGAGGACCTCGAGAGCTTTTTGAACCTGCTCGTTCGTGACGGTCCGCTGATCCTGCTTCAGGGAAATAGGGTTCGGTGCCTTGTAATCTCGAAGCTCGATGGTCGGCTTGATTTCAACCGTTGCCGTAAAGCTAAAGGGGGTGTCTTTCTTGACTTTGACTCGTTCTAGAGGCGGAATTTCCACGAGCACCGGAACGATGCCCGCCTGCCGGATGGCTCGATCATAATAATCCGGGACCAAGCTGCGAATCACATCCTCTTCGATAGTCTTCGCGTAGCGCTTTTCCAGCAATTGCAGCGGAGCCTTGCCGGGTCGGAATCCTGGAATGCGAACTTGCCGATTCAGCTCCGAGTAGGCCTGAACAAAGCGCACGTTGACTTCATCAGCCGGGACTTCGATTTTAAGGGCCCGCTTCATCGGGCCGAGTTCGGTCATTTCCATTTTCATAAGGCTATTCGCGTCCTCCGAGTCCGAAAAGTGATGTGCATCACGTACGTGTGTGAGTGGTGGTGCGAGAGGGGGGACTTGAACCCCCACGGTTACCCACGAGATCCTAAGTCTCGCGCGTCTGCCAGTTCCGCCACTCTCGCGCGACGCTGGGTAATGGGTTGCTTATCGATGCTACATAAGGAATGTGTCTGTGAGTGGAAAGACACGATGAATAATGACATTTTGTACCGTCGATCGAGTCTGCCTGTCAACCCATACGCAGGTGGGGCCTGTGTAGGAGCCGGTGCTCTGGACTGGAAGGAAATCGCTGGAGTGAAAGCAAGAAAATGGGGACACGTGCCGCCGTTTGTTTGCGATGTCTTTCGGTCGTTCATGGTCCTGGGGGGATCTTAGAGAGCGTAAGAGAGTATAATGGGGCATCAATGCTCGTGTCGATCGGATCCTTCGTCCAGGCACCCTTAGAGAAGGAGGAAGTGTGTATGACACGGAGTTGTTCGACGGCCGCCGCCTTGTTCCTCCTGCCTATCTTGGGCATCGCTTCTTCTGCAGAGGCCTATCGTGATTACTTTAGTGAGGCGCAAAAAGCGGAGCTGGCACATATTCGTACGGTTCTTATCGAGGTCATCGCGTTGACCGACAAGGGGGCTGGTCCCGTGGACGGCATCAGGAATGTCGTCATGCGGCGCATGGAGGAACTGGGTTATACGGTTGTTGCGGACCCTGGTCACTCTCATGATGTGGTCGTGCGGGTAAAATGCGAGCAACGCAAGACCTGGGAAGGGACTGCGTCGGCCGGCGGAGATCATGATTTGTTGGACGCCCCTTCTCGTCTCTGGAAGGGGCCGGCGTGTCAGGTGACTTATGCGTTGGGTGGGATGAAGATCAAGTGGCAGAAAGAGGTACGGACGGAATTTGAAGATGCCATCCAGGCTGCTCAATCGGCCCAGGCTGGCGAGGCTGGTCCCTATGCCTTGGCGGCCCTCCAGGGGGAATTAGAGAAGTATGAGTTCCCTCTCCTCCTGACGGCCGAATGGGGGCAGCCGGATCGACTGTTGAAATTGATGGATGCCCCTGGCACCAACCAGCTCCGGAAATTGAAGATTATTTCACTGCTGGGGGAGATGGTGGCCGATGAAGCCTTGCCCCAACTCACGGAGGCGTTGAAGGATAAAGATCTGGCAAAGCAGGCGGCAGTGGCCTTGGGCAATATGGGAAAAGAAGGAATCCCGGTGCTTATCGATATCTTAAAACATTCCAAACAGCCTGACCTGCAGGCAGCGGCGGCTAAGGGGTTGGGTGATCTCGGGAATATTCACAGCGACCCGAGGGTCGTCCCGCCGCTTCTTGATATGTTGGATGCGCCTGGCATTGACATTATGGTGCAAACGGAAATTGCCTGGGCCTTGGGGCGGGTCCCAGACAGGCGATCGGTTGAGCCGCTGTTTGCCCTCGATCGTAAGCTGCAGAAGATTCGGAATGATCCGCCTGACCCTCAAATCAAGAAACTAAAAGAGGCGGTCTTTTGGTCAATCAAGCAGGTATACACTGAGGATTAGTACAGCTGAATCGCCATGCACAATCTTTCAGTTGGGTTTGAGCGATTACAAAGGAGAGCACGTGTATGAGTGTGATCTCGCGACGACGGTTCTTGCAAGTATCCGCCATGGCCGGCAGCGCACTGCTCTTCAGCGATGTGACCGACCGCATGCTAGGTCTATCGCCCAATAAATCGGTGGCCTCTGCTGCAGAGCCGATCAAGATCGGGATTCTTGATCCGCTGTCGAGTCCCTATAAGACATCCTCGATCCATGATGTGCACGGGGCGAACGTGGCGGTGGATCTGTTCAACAAGCGTGGTGGTGTACTGGGGCGGCCGGTGGTGATTCTCGAGGCTGATGATGCGTCGAACCCTGAGACAGCTCTGCAGGCTGCTAAGCAGTTCGTCCATGACGATCGCGTAGATGTTCTGATGGGTACGTTCAACGCAGACTGTGCGCTCGTCGTGTCGGAGTTGGCGAAGAAGGAGAACAAGTTGTTCATGGTCACGGGCGCTCATCTTCCCGAGTTGACCGGAGCTGCGTGTAGTTCACACACCTTCGTGTTTATGCCGAATGCCTCGATGATGGCACACGCGGTCGTGCCGCACTTGGTCAAGGCATACGGCTCTCGCTGGTACATGCTGACGACCAGCTCGTTGGATGGCAAAGCCATGGCTCAAGCCATGGTCACGGCTGGTCAGGCTCATGGGGTGGAGTTTGTGGGCGAGACGCTGGTGCCCTTTGGCGCAACCGACTTAAGTGCGGCATTGACCGTGGCTAAGGACAAACATCCGACACTCGTGGTGCTCAATCTCTATGGGTGGGACTTGGTCCACGCGTTGAAGGCCTACACGAAACTCGAGGTGGCCAAAGATAAAATCGGTGTCGGGGGAATGATCGCGGGGGAACAAATTGGCCGGCCGCTTGGGTATGCCAACAATGCCGGCATTTGGGGACTGATCTGGGACCCGAAGGTCGACAGCGCGGGGTCGAGACGGTTTATTCAGGGCGTGGTCGACAAGTACAGTCACACGCCCACTTCGCGTTGTTATCTCGGATATGCTGCTATGACGCAGATCCTCGAGGCGATTCAGCGCGCGGGTTCGACCGATGCCCCTGCTCTTATTAAGGCATTGGAAGGGCACGAGTTTGATGGGCTCAAAGAAGGTCGGTCGTACTTCAGGGCTGCAGATCATCAGCATGTGCAGGATGTGTTGGTCGGAGAAGCCTACGGCAAAGAGTTAGGACTGGGTCATTACAAGATTCTGGCAAGGGTTAGGGGTGAGGGTGTTGCGGCTCTGGCCCAGCCGGGGGTCTGTCAGCTGTAGGAGTTGTGCGATGATGTGTCGGGGGCAAGGCCATCGGCGCCCACCGATCCGATCCCCTTTGAAGAAGCAACCTAGTGTGTGGTGCTCAGCGCTGCGAGGCGGTCGTGTTCGCGTCTTGACTCCTCGACCGCTGACGCAACAGTCGGATTTTGGAAGATGATCAATTCCAGCCGACGATTCTTCTGTCTTCCTTGCTCAGTAGCATTGGATGTGAGCGGACGTGTATCGGCCAGTCCCACGGCCTTTGTTCGGTCGGCAGGCATCCCTCCGGTCACTAACGCCCTGCGAGCATTCTCCGCACGAGCCCAAGAAAACGCTTTATTGTCGGGGAATGATTTTTGGAGGCCTTTGCTGAGGGCCTGATTGTCGGTGTGCCCTGTGACTTGTACGAATTTGTCGGAAAGCTGTCCTAGCACAGTGCCGATTCGCTTCAGCATGGTGGTGCCTTCCGGGGTCAGCGACGCGTCGCCAGCAGTAAATAACCAGTTGCTGGCGAGTGCAACCGTCAATCGGTTTCCATCCTGTCTGACGCTGAGGGTTTTCTGTCCACTGTCCGTGGGCAGGACTCTGAGGAGTTCTTCTTTCACTTCTGCAAAGTTTCCACTCCTGGCTTCTGATGGTGAAGGAGGACTCTGAGATGGGCCTCCGCTGCGGCCGGTAGATTTTCCCGTGAGTGCGGATTTTTCGCCGAGCGTCGGTCTTCCGGTCTCGCCGGCTGATTGGTCCGTAGAACTGACGCGTTGGTTCGTGATATTCCCCTCGCGTTGCCGGGCAGTGGGGGGAGTATTCTTGGGTCGTGGAGCCACATCCCGCACCTGTTCATTTATCCGCTGCTCGAGTGCTGCGATACGGTGTCTGGCCTGATGGATTTCCGCAATCATCGCGTTATATTGCGGCACCAATTTGTCTCGTTCTAAGAGGCGCGACCGAACCGTTTCATAGGCCTTCTCCCGGTCTTTCAGCTGCTGGTCGAGCGCGCTAATACGGGCTTTCAACGAATCGATGGTGGTGGTGGCGGTCTGTAGCTGCGCTTCGAGGCTCTCCCGCTCAGCGGCTCCCATACGAACCGTGCGGAGCTCATGATCTTGCCGGGCGATGTGAGCCTCCAGGTCAGTGATTCGGCGCCGAGCCACCTCAAGTTCTGCGACGGCCGTTGAGCGGGACTGGAGGGCGATCAGGTCTTTATCTCGTGCCGCCAGTTGTTGTTCAAGTGTTCCAATGCGTTGACGGGCCTGTCCTAACTCGTGAGTCGTGGCCGCTAATTGCCCGGTCAGTTTCTCGCGCTCAGGGCCCAACCGTCTCAATTCTACGAGTTCCGCCTCCTTGGCACTCAGCAATTGATCATAGGATGCGGCGGCGGGTTCACTCTGTCGATCGCCAAGCCGGCTTTCGAGGTCGCGAATCCGGTCGTGGAATTCCCCAAGGGTCGCCAGCAACTGCTCACGCTCCTGTTGGAGGGCTAGGAGCTTCGCCTCAGTCGATGAGGCTTGTGTTGCGAGGGATTGCGCGTAGGTGACGGGAACAGATTGTGCGGTGAGGGAACTGAGAATGATGAGCGTCCAAACAGCTCGTCTCATACGATCTCTCCCTGGCGACTGGGCGCAGATAATGTGGGGTGTCTGAGGTCGGCAGTCGTCCGAGGGAATCCGGACGGGGCAGCGAGGAGGGACGACTGAAACCGAACTGACGGATGGGGATCAGCCGGTGTGAGCACTGCGTGCCTAGTGAATAAGTGGTACAACGTGCACGCCCCAAGAACACGCCTACTACTCTAGCGTGTTCTTGGGGTAGATGCAAGTCGACAGGGCCGAGCAGGTTATTCGTTATTGGCCGACGACGATCTCGACGCGCCGGTTTTTCTGCCGACCTTCGGCGGTTGCGTTACTGGCAATCGGCCGGCTGTCCGCATGCCCCGTCGCTTCAATTTTTGCCGCCGCCATGCCGCCGTCGGTCAACGCTTGACGTGCACTTTCGGCGCGGGCTTGAGAGAGTTCGACGTTCGTCGGATAAGTCTTCGCCAGTCTTCCCTTGATCGGTACGTTATCGGTGTGGCCGGCCACATGGATCGAACGATCAGGATACTGCTTCAACACGCTGCCGATACGGTGCAAAACATCCGCCCCACCCGGCTTGAGCGTTGCTTCCCCGGAGTCGAACAGCAACGTAGTGGCCAGTCCGAGCGTGAGTTGGTCGCCCAACTGCTTCATCGTGACGTTGCCTTTAGCCACTTCAGCCTGCAACAGTTTCGAGAGATCATCTTTTGCCTCGGCCAGGCTGGTTTTTTGTTGATCCAGCGCACCTTTGAGGGTGGCCATTTCGCGATCCCGCCGCCCGAGCTCGCTTTCGAGGTCTGATGCTCGTTGTTTGGCCGCCGCAAGATCTGCGACCAGTTTCTCACGGTCGCTCGCTGCGTTTTTTAGGCCTGCCAGTTCGTGGTCCTTGGCGGCCAGCTGTCGCTCCAATTCGGTAATCCGTTGTTTGGCGTGCGCCAGCTCGGATGAAAGGCGATCGCGGTCGGCTGCATTCCCTTTCAGGCCGGTCAGTTCCTGATCCTTCGAGGACAACTGTCCCTGGAGAGCCGCTAATTGTGCGGCTAAGTGGTCCTTCTCGCCGGCGCTTCCCCTCAGGGCTGCTAGTTCCTGGTCCTTCTCACCGACGCCACTTCTCAGGGCTGCCAGCTCCTGATCCTTCGCCGACAGTTGCCGTTCGGCCGTGGACAGTTGATTGGCCAGCCGATCCTTGTCACCGGAGGTCGTCCGGAGCGCGGCTAATTCCTGATCGCGTTGGCTGAGTTGGGATTCAAGCCCAGCGGCTCGAGTCTTCGCCTGATCCAGTTCGCCGGTAAGCGAGGAGCGTAACCGTGCCAGCTCCGCATCGCGGTTGGCGTTCTGTTGCTCAAGGTCTGCTATCCTGGCATCGCGCGGATCTGGCTTCGGCGGGAGTGGCTTCGCGGCAGCCTTCATTTCATTTAACGCCCGACTTGCCGTGTCATTGGGTGCCTGTGGCGTGGTGCAGGCAGCAAGCAGCAAGGCGCTTACTACCAGAGGGATGATGCGAGAGTCGGTCATGGAATCCTCCTTCGAAAACCGCGCGGTTGCGGAACGTGCATGCGGTGTCCACCAAACGTGGGGAGACGGGGTCAGTGACGTTGATTCTTTAGGAGATCTCGGATTGCTGTCAGGAGCACTTCTTCCTTGGGCGGGGCAGGCGGCGGCCCGGGAGGGGTCGCTTTCTTAAAACGGTTCATTTGTTTGATGACCATGAAAATCACGAAGGCCAGAATAGTAAAGTCGAGCAAGGTTTGCAAGAAAACGCCGTAGTTGATGGTGGCGGCTCCGGCGGCTTTGGCTGCGGCCAGCGATTTCCCTTTGGCGTCCTCGGTCAACGGGATGAACAGGCTTGAGAAGTCCACTTTTCCCATCAACAGCCCGATGGGGGGCATCAGAATATCGCTGACGACGGATGAGACGATCTTTCCGAATGCCCCGCCGATGATTACTCCCACGGCCATATCGCGCACATTGCCTTTTACGGCAAACTCCTTAAATTCACTCATCATGCTCATTGCACCACCTCCTTGTGTGAACCGAATGTGTGTGGAACCTGGTTCGGGCCCTACTGTTTCCGGCTGGTGTCGAAGCTATATCCCAGCGTGATCAGATAGAGATTGTCGGTATCCGACACGCCCGGTGGCGGGTTCTTGTTGTACCGCATGGTCCACTGAAACCCGCTGACCAACCCTCCCCACACCTTGAAGCGCAAGCCGGTGTCGGCCGTTACGTAGAGGTCTTTCGAATTCGCCATCGACTGAAACCCTTCCTGGAAGTGGTAGAGGCTGACCTGATCGCCGCCCCAGAGCGGCCAATTCCATTTCACGGCCCATCGACCGCGGGTGCTGGATTTATCGTCGGCGAGCTTAAAATCTTCGTTGAAGTAGGCGGCGCCGCCTTCCACCCAGAGGGTCATGTCTTTGAAGATACCGGCCAGGTCACCACGATCGAGGAATTGATAGCCGGGGCCGGTGGCAAGCGCCGTGCGCAGTTTGAGATCTTGAAAGGTATCTTGTTCGAAGTAGGCGGACGCGAACCAATACAATCGCTTCGAAAGGAAGAAGTCAAGCTTGATGGTGCCGCGGCTGTTTCTCACGATGAGGGCTTGGGCGTTATCGCCATAGATATAGCGTCCCAGGATCGTCAGGCGAAGTGATTCGCTGCGGGCGGAGAGTTCGCCCAGTAAACTGCCGTTCCGCAAGTGGCTGTTGCCGGTCGTTTGCGAGAACCCGGCCTGGATCGCGCCGGTATAGATGACGGAAGGTTGGTTCATTCCCACTACCGTATCGAGCGGAATCGCCATGGATGTTCCGGTCGGCGCAACCTTCAGGAGCATGCTCCCAGGTTCGGCAGACTGTGCGGTGCCGACCACCGTCGTGCCTTCTTTGAGCATAAACGGCACGGGACGATTGACGGTGGGTTTGGCCACGTTCGGCCACATGACTTTGACGATGTCCTCCCCGGCGGTTGGTCCGAAACTGGTCTTGATGTGCAATTCGTCCGCGACCATGCCAAGGACTTGACCATAGATCACCGTTCCGTCCTTGAGGGTGACGGCATCCAGGGCCATTGCCGCGGGGGCCGTGTCCGCTGAGGTCGGAGGTTCAGCTCGCGCAATGGAGGTCGCAAGCATAATGACCAAAAGCGCACAAAAGAGGGATCCGAGTCGACGTATCATGCAGGTTCTCCTCCTGGGTCTTGTGTAGGGCATGCGCACAGTGGCCGTGCGCTCAGTGAGGAACGTTCGCGATGTATAATTGATTCTGCGTAGGAGGTCAACAGTTTGCTGTGCGAAACGTTCAGCGTGGTGGTTCGGTCTGGTGCGTAGTCGAACGCTCGACATTATGTTTCTCCGGGATGAATGGCGCGTCTTGTCTCGTATACGTAGATATTCGTCTGTCATGAGTGTCCGAGATGTGTCCCCCGGAGATCAGATGGTGCAGAGGTGCGGTGTGCAATGCGACGCCGGCGCGGATTCGGACGGTGCGTCTGGCCTGCTGCGAACCGGTACCACGAAGAACGAGTGGTATGGACTCTGTGCGGGTGCGTCATTTGAGGCTGGCCAGTTTCCGTACCCCTTTGGGGTGTTGAGTCCTCCGTACGATAGCAGAGGGGGTCGGATGTGTCGACGGAACTTGAAGAATTCCCTCAAGCAGTGCCAGGCGGAGTAGTTGTGCCGAGTTGGATGCACGGAATTTTCGCAACAGATTAGCGCGGTGGGATTCTACCGTTTTGGGGGCGATCTGAAGCCGGGCGGCAATTTCGTGACTCGTCAGGCCAGCCCAAATGTGATTCAGTATTTCGCGTTCCCGGGCGGTTGGCTCATCCGGCCGTGGTTGTGAAAGGGGTACGAGCTTGTCCATCTCTCCTCCTCGCGGTTGCTTCGAGACGTAGGGTGTGCCGCGGATCTCCACGGCGTGGTTTGCCGTGCTGTTTGCGGGTATCTACTATCAAGCTCTGTGCCACGATCGGTACAGATTGCATCATGCCGATCAGATGCGCCCACGTGCGTGAGGACCCTTAGGCATCTGGCAGGAGAGCGAGCCGGTGAGACGAACGCAGGTGTCTCGCACTGTCTCGCGCGAGACAGTGCGAGACAGTCATGGAGCAAGTTGTGGCGGCGGGGAGAGTTACCCGGTTGGGAGACCGAGTTCATTCAAACGGCGGTAGAAGGTGGCGCGGCTCATTCCCAGGAGGCGTGCGGCCTTGGTCCTGTTCCCACGAGCTTGTTCAAGAGCGGCCACAAATCGACTGCGCTCGTCTCCGGGCCTGACCGTTTCGGATGGAGCATCGGATGGCACCTGTCGAAGTTCCGGCGGAAGGTCCGTGGCGTCGAGTGTGTCCCCTTTGCAATGAATCATCGCGCACTCGATCGTGCTCTTGAGCTCCCGCACATTGCCGGGCCAGTGATATTCCATCAGTGTCGCCAACGCGGCCGGGCCGGCCCGATGGATGGCTTTCCCCATACTGGCCCGTCCTTCGCTGAGGAACGAGGTGACGAGGAGGGGAATATCTTCTTTTCGCTCCCTGAGCGGGGGGAGCTGGATTCGTGCGACTCGAATCCGGTAGAGCAGATCAGCGCGGAAGGTGCCCTTCGCTACATCCTGGCTCAAATTATGGTGGGTGGCCGTCAACACTCGCACGTTGACTTTTCTCGGTTTGGTCTCACCCAGTCGCGTGACTTCTTTCTCTTGCAGCACACGAAGCAGGTGGGTCTGGACGGTGTGGGGAATATCGCCGATCTCATCGAGAAACAAGACGCCGCCATGGGCGGCCTCGAAGAGCCCTTGCTGGTCGTCGATCGCTCCGGTAAACGCGCCCTTCTTGTGGCCGAACAATTGGCTGCCCAAGAGCGAGTCTGTGAGTCCTGCGCAATTGGCCGCGATGAAGGGGCCTGTTCGCCGGGCACTCGCTTGGTGGAGCGCGCGCGCTACTAATTCTTTTCCAGTCCCGGTCTCCCCTTCGATCAAAACGGTTGCGTCGACACGGGCCAACTCCTGGATCTGTTCATAGATCTGGGACATGATGCGGCTCTTGCCGACCAGATCGTGGTAGTGCGCCTTCAGCTCCAGCAGACGCCGGAGATGGTGGACGTCGGTCATGTCGTGGAGGAACAGGATTTTGATTCCCGTGTCTCGCGGGTCGTCCTGCACTTCGATGTCGAGCCAAAGGTGTCGCCCGGTTTGGGTCTCGATGCGACACCGGACTCGTTCCCGTGCGGATGCGGGTTGTCGCAGCATCGATTGCAGGGCCAGCCGATCGCCTTTTGAGAGCAGAAGCAGAGTGTCCCAACGGAGATCATCGGGATTGCTGGGTGTGTCCAGAAGGCGAGCTGCGGACGCACTGAGAAAGCGTATCTGCCCTTCCTGGTCGATCAGCAGGGTGGCGAGCCCAAGCTGCTGTAAAATGACGGCGACATCATCCCGCGACCGCTCCATGTCTACCAGTTGCGTAGTGAGTTTCTGCTGGGTGCGCTGGTGTGCGCGATCATGTTCGTGCTGCTGGAGGACCTGTTCACGTGCTCGCTGGAGAAGCGTGGCCTGTTGGTCATAGGTCGCTGTACTTCGCTGGATCAGCAAGAGACGGCAGGAGTCCTGTCGCAGTGCCATGGCCTCAACGTGCCAGGGTTCGTCGGTTCCCCTTTGCTCGGTCCAAAAGCCTGAGCGCGTGATCGAGTCGCCGTCTATGCCCCAGGCCTCTGCTGCGTCGGCGAGGAAATTCAGGAGCACCGGTGTGCGCGCATCCACTGACAGCTGCAAGTTGTGTTGGGCCTCCGGGTAGAGATGGAAGAGCCAGGCCGGTGGGTGTCCGATGATGCGGAACTGTGTGTCGGTCACGTGTTCGAGGACCGCAAATTGGAATCGCTCCAGGAGGGCTGCATACAGCCGGTCGGCCGCGGCTGGGCTTGTGTTATGCGCCATCGGTACTCCCCGGGGAGGGTGTCTTTTGGGCAGTGAGCCGCATGGCGCGCGTGAGCGCCGTGAACGCCTCTTCGACGCCCTGTCCTGTCTTGGCGCTGCTCAGGAGCACCGTCCAGCCACGTTGTGTCAACTGTGCGAGGTCTTGGTCGGTCATTTCCCAGTCCGATCGTCGGTCCAGTTTATTGATGAGGACGACAAACGGCACCGGGCCGAGGGTTTCGAGGGCGGTCTGTTGAATCCGTGAGGCGATGTCCAGCGTGGCCCGACGCATTCCATCCAGGACCAACAGGTATGCGGACGCTCCACGCAGATACGAGCGCCGCAGCTTCTGGAATTCGTCTTCTCCGTAGAGATCCCAGAGCACTAATGTGATGGGCTGGCCGTCCACGGTCATGGTTTTCTTGTCGACTGTCACGCCGATGGTCGTCTGATACTGTTCAGAAAAACAACTGGTGACAAAGCGACGCACCAGACTGGTTTTTCCCACGGCAAAGGCGCCCAGCATGCAGATCTTCTTTTCGATCATCTCAGGGGCATCTCAAGGAGCGGGTTGGGCGGTGGCCAGAAAAGACACGCGCCGGTCCTGCGGCAGCGTGCCGGTGTGGTGGGAGTCCGGAGGTTCAGGTGGGGGGCCGATCCCACGGGTGTGAAACATGAGTGCCGTAAAGGTTGTTGGATGGATGGCTTCAAGGACCGCTCGAGCACGACTCTCGCTCAGGCGCTTGTTCTGGCCTGACTGTCCCAGGGCGTCGGTTTGGCCGATGACCTCAATTGTCATCGCGGCGCCTGAGAGACGTGCCAGGTCATCCATTTGACGAAGGATCTCCGAGAGACGGCGCACGTCGTGAAGTTGCTCGGGTGCCTTGATCGTGGCGGCGCCCTGATCGAAGAGAATCCAGACTCCCGACAGCCGTTGGATCAGCTCTTCCAACGATCGGTCGACGACGCGTCGATCGTCATACTCGCTGATACCGGGCAGTACGCGGGCCAATGGGCGACTCTGCCGAATCCATTCCACGGGGGCTGTGCCGCTGGCCGTCAGGCGCGTGCCTTCCACCGCCAGCTGGACGGTGTTCGGTGGAGACAGCACGAAGTCGGCTCGTTTGAGTGTGAAGGCAGGATCGAGTGCGTAGTATGGGCTCCATTTGGAGTCGACGCGATCTGAGGCCAGGCCACTGTCCTGCAAGAGTGCATTCGGGTCAGCGGCCAACGGGTCCCGCAGCCCGGTGAGCCCATACCGATTGTTCTCCGAATGCGTGGAGGTCACGACCAATCCCGGTTCCGAGGCCAGCCGATCC
>JACOEF010000675.1 GCA_024998705.1 Nitrospira sp. | reverse complement strand
CCGGACGAGCG
The DNA here is from genome assembly GCA_024998705.1 of Nitrospira sp. Taxonomy (GTDB): domain Bacteria; phylum Nitrospirota; class Nitrospiria; order Nitrospirales; family Nitrospiraceae; genus Nitrospira_A. The sequence continues at coordinate 1,944 of JACOEF010000675.1, read as the reverse complement.
CACGCTCCAGAGATTTCAGGTCTTGCAACCGGCCTTGGCTCGCCGGCATGCCAATTCGATGGTGACCAACGTGGTGGGCCATATTCGCTTTCTGGAGATGGACCATACGCTGTTGACCGGTGTCGAATTACGGCAGGAAAAGACTGATCAATTCATCTTCACGTCGGGTCTGGCGCCGTCGCTGGATCTCTTCGCGCCGAACTATTCGCTGAGCCCGCTGCCGTTCGACGGGGACCGGGTCAGTTTCCAGGCCGACAACAAGACTGCGGCGTTCTACGTGCAGGACCAGATCACTATTCTGCCGAACCTGAAGTTTATGGGCGGCATACGTTTCGACTATGTGCATCAATCAACGCAGTCGACCACGGAAAGCCATGCATCTGACAACCATGCGGTCAGTCCGCGATTGGGGTTGGTCTATCAACCGATCGAACCCATTTCGCTCTATACCTCCTGGACCAAAGGCTTTCAGCCGAGTTCCCCATCATCCTTCAACCCGAACGGCAACCTGTTCAAGCCGGAACGGTCGACCCAATACGAGGTCGGCATGAAAACGTTCCTCTTCGATAATCGCGTATCGGCCACCCTCGCCTGGTTCCACCTGACCCGTGAAAACCTGCTCACACCCAGCCCCGATCCGGCGCTGGCGCTGCAAGGCTTCTCGGTTCAGACGGGGGAACAACGCAGTCAAGGCGTGGAATTAGACGTGACCGCACAGATCACGCCGGGATGGAACATCCTCACCGGATACGCCTATACCGACGCCGAAGTGACCAAGGATAACAATCTGTCACTGGTCGCCAAGCGGCTGGCTAACGTGCCTTACAACAAGTTCACCCTCTGGTCGACCTACCATTTTCAGGAGGGCCCGCTGCAGGGATTCGGATTTGGCGGAGGGTTGTTCGCCTATAGCAGTCGCAACTCCACCATCTTCGACGGGCCGGTAGACATGCCCGGCTACATCAGGGCCGATGCCGCGCTCTACTACAATCGCGACCTGCACAAGGGAAACTGGCTGGGAGCGAAAGGAGTGAACGTCGCACTCAACGTCCGGAACCTGCTGGATCAACGATATGTCGCCACCTCCTACAACGGCTCGTCGCAGTTCTTCTTCGGCGAACCTCGGACCGTGCTGGCGACCGTAGGGATGCGCTTCTGACCTCGTCCCGACACGGATACAGAAGGCGGGCCACCGGTGCGATCCCGTGGTCCGCCTGACCTGCCGCCGCGAGAACACAACGGACTATTCGCTACAAAGGAGTTTTATGCATTACCTCGCACTCCTGAGCCTCCTCCTCCTGTCCGGCTGCGTCGAAGGCCGGTGGGTTCATCCGGAGCATACCGAAGACCAAACCGGGCAGGATTGGGAAGACTGCAAGGCGGAGGTACTCTCGGGCCAGGAACATAACAAAGAAACCCTGGCGGGCGGCATCAACCTGAGCGGCTGCATGCATGCCAAGGGATATCGATACGTCGAAGATCGCCTACCGCAGGCCGAAGCCGCCGCATCGACGCGGCGCTGAACACACAGATTGGAACGCACCGTCCCACCACCATCGCGCTCACCGCCAGCCCACATACCTAAAGTATCACAACAGCATTTTTCGCCAATTATCTGCCAGACAAGGCGGAAAAATATTCTCTAAATAATTTCGTCCCTGGGTGCGGAATGAATAGGTTCATCCGTCTTATTTGTATGGCTCTGCGTAATTTTCATTCATGTTGCCCGAGAAGCATGACACATCGCTAAAACGAAAGGGATAGTCCCGTGGAGAGTCTCAAAGGGTTAGTCGATTACGGCATTATCGGCCTTTTGTTGGCCTTGAGCCTGTGGGCGGTGGCAGTGGCCGTGGAGCGATGGCTCTTTTACCGTCGCATCGATCTCCGTGGGTACCGCTCCGAACAGGAATTCGAAGTTGCGCTCACGAAACGCCTAGTCGTCAT
>JACOEF010000674.1 GCA_024998705.1 Nitrospira sp. | reverse complement strand
TGGCGAGCTTGCTCCCTTACAACACGTTGTCGTTTAAGCCAAATGGCGACGTCTTGGTGGATGGGAAGTCCACCTCTTCGACAGAACTGCGGGGGGAAGGCCTAGGATCAGGTGAGGGGGTAGCCTGCAAGGCCAGCGAGTTGGTGTCGATGAAGAAAGAACAAGGTCGTGAATTTGTGAGCGGTAAACGGGTTGTCTACATTGACCACGACACGGTCGATGCGATTGGCGATAAGGCTGCGACAGAGGAGAAAACATTTGAATCGGTACGAACGGCGATCGGCGAACTGGCTTCTCTCGTGG
>JACOEF010000673.1 GCA_024998705.1 Nitrospira sp. | reverse complement strand
GAAAATCGGCCGGAGGGTTGGATCGCAAAAATATATGACGGAAATCTGACGTGGAACAATTTTTCCATGCATGCGTTCGTATCGACTGTGGGAGCGGACGACTATCTGGACGGCGGTGCAGGAAACGATTTCATCGTCGGCGATGGCGGCGATGATGTTCTGATCGGCGGAGAAGGGGATGATATCCTACACGGTGAATCGGACTTTGCACAGACTCTCCCTGGAAACGATTGGCTTGAAGGCGGCGCAGGCAATGACCGGCTGTTCGGTGGAGCGGGAGCCGATTTGCTTTCCGGTGGTGATGGGGATGATCTGATGGTCGGCGACTATTCTGACGATCCGGGCGATGCTGACGTGCTTGATGGCGGCGCCGGCGCCGACGAACTCCAAGGAGGCGGGGGCGACGATATTCTCTATGGCGGCATTGGTATGGATCGGCTCGGTGGATTCGGGGGTGATGACTTTCTCGATGGCGGCGCCGACAACGACGAACTCCAAGGAGGTGTTGGCGCAGACTCTCTTTGGGGCGGGACCGGTGACGATAGTCTCTATGGCCAGGAAGATGATGACAGTCTTTTCGGGGACGAGGGCGATGATCTCCTGGTCGGTGCGGAGGGACGCGATACGCTCTTTGGAGGACGAGGTCACGATGGCTTGTTTGGTCAGGATGGTGATGACCTTCTCGCCGGAGAGGAAGGCGACGATCTTATCGTCGGTGGCCTTGGGAACGATGAGCTGGATGGCGGCGAGGGGATCGACGATGTGCAGGGACGCGACGGTGATGACCTTATTGTCGGCGGGGCCGGCGACGATGTGCTCTACGGCGATGGCAACGATCCGACGGTCCTGAGCCTGATCGGTGGGAATGACATTCTGGCCGGCGATGAGGGTGATGACCAATTGTGGGGCGGTGCAGGTCAGGATCAACTGTTCGGTGGCGACGGCGCTGACCAGTTGGTCGGTGACGTGGGAGATGACGTTCTCGTTGGGGATGCCGGTAATGACTCCCTCTTCGGGGACTCCCTGCTGTTTGCGAGCCAGGTGGGGAACGATACCCTGGAAGGCGGAGAGGGGAATGATGTGCTGCAGGGAGGGGGTGGTGCTGACTCTCTCGAAGGTGGGGCGGGCGATGACGTGTTGGTCGGTGGGCGTGGGAATCTGCCTGGTGCCAGTTCGGGCGAGGATGATCTGCATGGCGGAGCTGGCAATGATCAACTCATTGGCGGTGACGGTCGCGATATTTATCGATTCAATCTCGGCGACGGTATCGACATGGTCGTGGATACCACCGGCGAGGGAAATCGGCTCGTATTTGGGCCCGGTATTTTGTCGGATCAGCTGACGCTTGGAATCGGTCTCAATGATGCGCTTGTTGTCCGACTGGGAAGCGCGGGTGATGAAGTTCAGATCGCCACCTTCGGCACGAGTTCTCCCGCAGGGCCACACCCCATCGATACGTTTGAATTTTCGGATGGCGCGATCTTGACCTTCGAGCAATTGATTGCGCGTGGCTTCGATCTTCGTGGGTCAATGGGGGATGATCAGATCTTTGGAACAAATCAGTCGGATCGTATCTCCGGCGGAGTCGGCGCTGACCTGCTTTCCGGATTGGCCGGCGCAGATCAGGTGTCCGGCGACGAAGGGGATGATGTGTTGTCCGGTGACGAGGGAGCCGACCTGCTTGATGGCGGAATTGGGCACGATCAGCTGTCTGGTGACGAAGGGGATGATGGGTTGTTCGGCGGGGCGGGTACCGATTCGTTGAGCGGTGGTGTGGGCGATGATGTGCTAACCGGCGGAACGGGTGATGATGCGCTATTAGGAGGTGTCGGGAACGATACCTATCACTTTAACCTGGGTGATGGCGTCGATTCGATTGGCGATCGCGCGACAGTTGGTGAATTGAATCGGGTGATGTTTGGTCCCGGCATTATTCCCGCCTCTCTGAAGCTGCAGGTGGAGAGTGGGCAGCTGCGGCTTTCCGTTGGATCAAATGGCGATGCGCTTCTCTTGGGCGGCACTCTCGAGGATGTGCTGGGCGATCGTGCCGTCGATCGCTTTGAGTTCGTCGATGGAACGGTGCTGACGTTCCACGAGTTGGTTGATCGGGGCATTGAGGTGCCGGGTACTGATGGAGAGGATCAGCTTGTCGGGACGAATCTCGGCGATCGGATTCTTGGCGGAGCCGGTACCGATGTGCTGGAGGGGGGTGCGGGGTCGGATAGGTACGTATTTGAGGGCGGGGATGGCCGTGACCGGGTTCAGGATACCTCGGTCGCCGGGGAGGAGAATGAGGTGCTGTTTGGTCCTGGGATCTCCCCTGATCAGTTGGCGTTGGGCTTAATCCACGATCCGAACTTATCCAATCAGCATGACCTTGAGTTGAAGGTGGGACAAACCGGCGACGTACTCGTGCTCGACACATTCGAGGATACAGATGTATTGGGGTCGAAGACAATTCAGACCTTCCGGTTCAGTGATGGCACGAGTCTCACCTACGATCAACTCGTGGCTCGTGGTTTTGATGTTGGGGGGACGGATAATGATGACCGACTCGTCGGCACCAATCTCGTAGACCGTGTGCGTGCAGGAAATGGCAACGATACGATCCAAACTGCTTCCGGCGACGATATCCTGGATGGAGAGGGCGGCGACGATCGGTTGCAGGGAGGATCTGGCAGCGATGTTTATCTGTTCGGAGTGGGGTCAGGCCGGGACATCATCGTCGACACGCAGGGGCTTCGTGATACCGTTCGTTTTTCTGCAGGGATTGTCCCGGCTGATGTTTCCATCCTTCGACGAGGCAATGACCTCGTGTTCGCTCTGAGGAACGGCATCGATGAATTGGTGGTGTCGCATTATTTCTTGTCTCCTGCACTACGTATTGAATGGGTAGAGTTTGAGGACGGCACCGTCTGGGATCAGGCGGTGTTTGGATTGGGTGAAGGGCGTTCTATTGTCGGAACTGCACAGGACGATGTGTTGAGCGGAAGTGACGGCAACGACATCCTGGACGGAGGTCTTGGCGCAGATCAGTTGGCCGGTGGAGCCGGAGATGATACCTATCTCGTGGAGGATGCCGGAGATGTCGTGGTGGAGATGGTTGACGGAGGAAACGACACCGTCCGCAGCGCCATTGGTTATTCGTTGGGGGCTCACGTTGAAGGCCTGTCGCTCACTGGCTCAGCTGCGATCAATGGAACCGGCAATGAGTTGGATAACGTACTGACGGGAAACGTAGGTGTGAATGTCCTCCTCGGTGGTGAGGGAGATGACACGTATGTGATCGGCGACGGGGATACGGTTGTCGAGCGGATGAATGAAGGGATTGATACGGTTGTCACCGATCGGACGCACCGTCTCAGCGACAATGTGGAGAACGTGACGCTGACTGGGGCGGGCGCCATCACGGCGAGCGGGAACGGGCTGGATAATGTGCTGACCGGCAATGGCAGTGCCAGTGAGTTGGTCGGTGGCGCGGGCAATGATACCTATATTGTGAATGGACTGGAAAGCGTTCGCGAAGCTTCGGGTGAAGGGATAGACACGGTATTCTCCACTCGAAGCGCTCGTCTGGGCGCGAACGTAGAAAATCTCACTCTGCTCGATTCCGAGTTTGCGCACTTGTGGACGCCGTATGATGTGCCGCTGCTTGAAGCGACCGGCAACGTCCTGGACAACGTGCTCGTCGGCCATGCTGGTCAGAACGTGATTGATGGCGGTGACGGTGCGGACAGCCTGGATGGGCGTGGAGGCGCGGACACGCTCATCGGGGGTGCCGGATCGGATACGTATCTATTTGGGCGAGGTTATGGCGCAGACCTGATCGTCGATGCCCATTTGGGAGAAACGGATATCGTTCAGATGGGGGCGGGTCTTCGGCCGTCCGATGTGGAGGTTCTGAATCCGTACGGCTCGGATGTGATTCTTCGCGTCGCCAACACCTCAGACTCCCTCACACTGACCGGGTTCTTCACCGGCCAGCAGTATCAAGGGAAAGAAGTTCGATTTGCCGATGGAACGGTGTGGGATGCGTTGACCCTGCAGGCTCTCGCCCAAGCCCCTCCTCAGACCGGCCAAAGCATCATAGGGACCAATGGCCACGACACGCTGACGGGCGGTCTCAATCACGATCGGATCTCAGGATTTGCCGGTGACGATACCCTTGTTGGATCAGGGGGAGATGATCAACTGTTTGGCTACGTCGAAGGAGGCCCTTCGATCGGTGAGACCGTTTCCACGGATCGCGATCTCTTGGAGGGCGGGGCCGGACAGGACGTCTTGTGGGGCGGCATCGACGATGACATCCTCGATGGTGGCCCTGGAAACGATCAGCTGTTCGGAGGAGCCGGACGCGATATCTTTGTCTTCGAGCGAGGTTGGGGACAGGATTCGATAGCTTATTATGACTTTGCCCGTCTGAACGACGACGATGTACACGCGCTCGATACGGTGCAGTTCGGTTCCACGATTCAGCCGTCCGATCTTGTTGTCTCTCGCGATGGCCTGTCGCTGGTCTTGCAGGTGGTGGGGACCGCGGATCGACTCACCATTGCACCATCCAGGCTCTCTGGGACGTTTCCGATAGAAGCGGTGCTATTTGCCGACGGTACGACCTGGAGCGTGACCACGCTGCAGCAGCTGGCGGATCAGTCACCCATTCTCGGTACGCCTTTCGCCGACGTGCTCTCGGACGACGCCGATAGTGTGGCCAGTGACATGCTGGATGGATTGGCCGGAGACGATACTCTGGTCAGTTGGAGTGGGGACGATATTTTGCTCGGTCGCCAGGGGGATGACCTTTATGTGTTGGAAGGGACCGACCGTGCAGTCACTATTCAGGAGGTTATGGGCGAAGGACGGGATACGGTCAGGACCAATGCGAGCTACGCGCTCCCCATGCATGTTGAAGACCTGCAACTTATGGGAGCCGCCTATGTCGGCACCGGCAACGGACAGGCCAATCGCATCACCGGTACTGATCAGGACAATGTCCTCGATGGGGGAGATGGCCACGATACCCTTATCGGCGGCTATGTCCGGGAGATCGAAGGCGGGATCGCGTTTGGCGAGACGGGTAGCGATATCTTGATTGGGGGTGCCGGCAACGATGTGCTGATTCCTGTTGGTGGAATCATTGATGAGTTTGGCGCCATTCGTGCCGTAGGCGAGCACCCCGTGGCTACACCGGATGATTTGCTGATCGGTGGGCAGGGCGACGACCTGTATATTCTTCACCACGCCGGGGAGACTCTTGTCGAAGCGGTCGATGAAGGCACTGATACTGTGTGGAGTTCGGTCGACTACGTCCTTCCAGATCATGTGGAGAATCTGAGTTTGATCACGGCGGGCGTCGCGATTGATGCCGCCGGCACCGGCAATGAGCTTAACAACCTGTTGATCGGTAGCATGAGCATCAATGTGCTGTCTGGGTTAGGCGGGAATGACACATTAATGGGCGGGTGGGACGCTGCCACCACGGAGCCGTTTTCGGAGTCGACACTGGATGACCGAGTGGTCGACACCTTGGTTGGGGGAGCCGGAGACGATACGTACATGTTGTCGGGCCTGTCGTTTCAGGACGGGGTGCCTGATCAGATTGTCGAAGCCGCGAATGAGGGAAATGATACGGTGCTCGCATCCATGAGTTATACACTCGGGGCGCATGTCGAGAACCTGACGTTGCGCGGAGCGCAGGCTATCGACGGAATGGGAAATTCCTCCGCCAATATTCTTGTCGGTAATGCCGCGATGAATCACCTCACCGGGGGAACGGGGGATGACCGATTGGAGGGCGGCGCGGGCGATGACACGTATGTCTTTCATCTCGGTGACGGGGTCGATACCATTTCGGATATTTCCCGAGTGGCCGAGGGGAATCGAATTCGGTTCGGCGACGGTATTGCCCTGACGGATCTCACCTTTATCCAGGACCAGCAGCGGCTCACCATTCAGGTCGGGAGCGGTGGTGATGCGATTCACTTGACGGATTTTGATGTGTCCGGGGTACATGGATCGCTCGTAGTGCAGACGTTGGAATTTGCTGACGGCAGCCACGTTGATCTCGCGGAAGTGTTGGCTCCGGTTCCAACCGGATCGGCCGGACCTGACACGTTAACGTTCGGGAGCGGGGCTGATGTCATTGACGCGCTGGCTGGAGGTGATGTTGTCGACGCCGGAGCCGGCGACGACGTCCTGATTGGTGGTCTAGGGAACGACACGTTGATCGGTGGTTCAGGTGACGATACCTACATCTTTGGTATCGGCGACGGCATCGACATGATTACAGATCTGGCGGTGGCGGGTGGGGAGAATCAATTGCAGTTTGGGGAAGGGATCGATCCTGCTGCCCTCAGCCTCGGTCTGGGTTCGTTAGTGATCCGTGTCGGGGGCAATGGCGACGCGGTCCACTTAACCACATTCGATCCGAACAATGTGTATGGCGCGCACGATATCGAGTCGTTTCGTTTTGCGGATGGCCGTGTGTTGAGCTACCACGATCTACTCGCCCGTGGATTCGATCTTGCCGGTTCTTCAGGAGATGATGTACTTGAAGGAACGAATATCGTCGATCGTCTCAACGGGTTGGAAGGGAACGATGTGCTTGACGCTGGGGACGGCAACGACAGCCTGGATGGAGGGGCGGGGAATGATCATGTGATTGGTGGTGCCGGCGCCGATCTGTTACATGGAGGGAACGGGGCAGATCTGTTAGTCGGTGATGCAGGAAACGATACCTTCCAGATGACGGTCGATGCCCTGTGGCCGTCTGGTTTTGTTTCTAAGAATGAGGGAAGTCCCGGCACCTCTGGCACGGGGCAGACCGTCGATCTGCTCGGAAAAGTTCGGTCATTCGATGTATTTCAGGGTGGGACGGGTATCGATCGATTGCTGGGCACCGGCGCAGGGGATGCGATAGCGTTGGAGGATACGCTGAGCCCCTCATTCGCATCCGCCGAGCCACGTCTCGCGATATCGAGATTATTGATGTCGGTGAGGGCGATGATATCGTGGATCTCACAACCAAGCGGTACGCATATGGCGATGTCACCCTACTTGGCGGTGCGGGAAACGATGTTTTGTGGGCAAATGCCGGCAACGATGTGCTGTTAGGAGGGACAGGGAATGACAGCCTCTACGGAGGGGCAGGCGTGGATGAGTTGGATGGTGGCGATGGGCGGGATACACTCGATGGTGGGTTCGGTATTGACCGCCTGGTTGGTGGGCTGGGAGACGATACATATCTCGCCGACGACGTGGCCGACGTGGTCACTGAGCAGGCCAATGAAGGAGCTGACACCATCAAGAGCAGCGCCACGTATGCACTGAGCGAACACGTAGAGAATTTGACGCTGACGGGAACGTCGGCGATCAGTGGTAGGGGAAATGTGCTGAACAACATTCTCACTGGGAACACCGGTGCCAATGTACTGGACGGTGATGCCGGCGCGGATATGCTCCTTGGCGGCAAGGGACACGATACCTATATCGTCGATGACGAAGGGGATTTGGTCACGGAGTATGTGAATGAGGGGACCGATACGGTGCAGGCGGCCATCACCTACACGCTCGGAGCCAATTTGGAGCGTCTCACGCTTACTGGAATGGCCGCGATCAATGGCACGGGCAATGCGCTCAACAATGTACTGACTGGCAATAGTGCGGCCAATGTTCTGAGTGGTAGTGAAGGGAATGATACCCTCGACGGCGGGGCGGGTGCGGACACGCTCATCGGCGGCCTGGGCAACGATACTTACGTGGTTGATCATGCGGACGATGTGGTGATCGAGTACGCTCACGAAGGGATGGATACCATCGAGAGCAGCGCGAGCACCACGCTTAGCGCCAATCTTGAGAACCTGACGCTCACAGGCGCTCAGGCCATCAACGGAGTCGGCAATAGCCTGAGCAATAGGCTCACCGGGAACAGTGCCGCGAATATCCTGATCGGCAGCACGGGGAACGATACCTACGTGGTCAGTACCGGGGATACGATTATCGAACAGGCGAGTGAGGGGACGGATACGGTGCAGAGCGATGTCACTTGGACGCTGGGGGCTAATCTGGAGCATCTCACGCTGATCGGTGCCGCCATGAGTCACGCCACTGGCAATAGTCTCTCCAATACGCTGACGGGAAATGCGGCTGCGAATCAGTTGACGGGCGGAATCGGCAACGATACGCTGCGGGGCGGCTTGGGGAATGACACCTATGTCATTGCTCGCGGCGAGGGGCAAGATGTCATCTAGGAAAATGACCGTACGGCGGGCAACAGCGACATCTTGCTCTACGACGCCACGATCAATCCGCTGGATCTCGTGCTGAGCCGGCAAGTCAACGATCTGCGGGTCTCTATTCACGGCGGGACAGATCGAGTGACGATTCAGAATTGGTTCACGGCGCCGGCTGCGTCCCAAGTGGAGACCATCCAGGCCGGAAACGGGCAGATGCTGCTGAATACGCAAGTCGATCAATTGATCCAGGCCATGGCGATCTTCAGTCAACAGACAGGGCTGACGTGGGACCAGGCCATCGATCAGCGACCGCAGGAGGTACAGACAGTCCTCGCTGCCAACTGGCACTAGCCTACAGAGCCGTCGCCCCGCCTAGCCGGCGGGGTGATGTTCTTCCTAATCAGGTCACCTGCTCCATCCTACTCGGCAAGGCCGGGGCATAATCCGCACTATCGCCTCACTTTCCACACGCTCTAGTCAGGAAAAACGTTCAATTGGCGGGGTGCTGCGGGACTTCTCGCTCCCCAGTACCAAAGAGGTACAGCCTCCGTGGAATGGCCGGGCCTGGTTTGGGTGGTACAGTCACAACATCACCGCAAGGCAAACAATCCGAGTCCATACCGCGCGCCATTCTGACCGCGCTTGTGAGGAGGTCCATGATGTCGAAACGAACGGTTCTGTTTCTCGTCCTGTCGATGGCACTGACCAGTGCCATCCAAGGCTGTACCACCATGCAGGCCGGCTCTTCCACCACCTTGCCCAGCAGTGCGTTCTTCTCCGTCGAAGACATTGAGTTGAAGTCACTTCAAGCGATTGCCCACACGCAAGATGCTCGTATCAAGAGTTGCCACAAGGGGTCAGCTTGCGAGGAGGCCTACTATACGCGTGGTTTGGTGGCCCTTTTTGAGAATCGGGCCGATGCCATTACGGTGTTTCAGGAGTTACGCACGACCATGCCGAACAGCCGTTATGAGGCTGCAACGACGGGGTGGCTGAATCTGTTGCAGGATAAGGCTCAGGCCTCACCACATCACCAAGCATTGATGGTTCAGTTGAAGTAGGAAGTGCTCCGTAATCTGATGGATCGATCGGACCTTGCTGTGGTTCGGAGTGTGAAAGAGCACGACCGTCGGGTTGCAGAGCTTAAATGATCAACTG
>JACOEF010000081.1 GCA_024998705.1 Nitrospira sp. | reverse complement strand
TTCGTGAAGTTGGCCGAAGCCTATGGCGCCGTCGGCTTGCGTGCGAACAAGGTGGGAGACCTGGATGCCGTCTTGAAAGAAGCCATCGCGACCGACAAGCCCGTTGTTGTCGATGTGCCGACCTATCCGTACGAGAATTGTTACCCGATGATTCCGGCGGGCGGGTGTAACCACGAGATGATTCTAGAGGATCCGCCAGAACTGAAGCGGCGAATGGCCGGCGCGCCTGGTACCGGGTCCGACGAAGATAAAGATACGATCTTAACAGCCTAAATCACGCTGTCAGCCGACAGCTGTCAGGATAGAGTGTTTCGATGGAACATATCATTTCAGTCACCGTAGAAAACAAGTTCGGCGTGTTATCCCGGGTGGCCGGGTTGTTCAGCGGTCGCGGCTTCAATATCGAAAGTTTGTCGGTGGCCCCCACGCTGGATCCCTCGATGTCGCAGATGACCATTGTCACGTCGGGGGATGAACGGATTGTGGAGCAAATCGTCAAGCAGCTGAATAAGCTGATTGATGTCATCAAGGTCGTGGATCTCAATGAGAGTGAGTTCGTCTCACGGGAGACGGCGCTCATCAAGGTCCATACCAAGGCAGAAGACCGGGCCGAGGCGCTCCGGATCGCGGATATTTTTCGGGCCAACGTGATCGACTCGACGCCCTCAACCTACACCATCGAAGTGACGGGCGATCCCAAGAAGCTTGAGGCCATCATCAATTTGCTCCAACCGCTCGGCATCAAGGAACTGATTCGAACGGGGCGAGTGGCGATTGCCCGTGAAGCGATCCGGCCGGCGCTCAGCCAACCCAAAAAAATCGCCCGGGAATAACTCTCATCCCCTGTGTGCAGCTGTCGTTTCCACCCATGTGCCCTACGAACCTTCAGGAGTGATGTATGAAGATCTATTACGACAAAGATGCCGATTTACAGCTCATTCGCGGAAAGAAAGTGGCCGTGATCGGCTATGGCAGCCAGGGCCATGCCCATTCGCTCAATCTCAAGGAAAGCGGCGCCAATGTCGTCGTGGGCTTGCGTGAAGGCAGTTCCTGGAAGAAGGCGGAAGCGAGCGGACTGAAAGTCATGCCGGTGGCCGATGCCGTCAAAGCCTCCGATGTCATCATGATTCTGGCCCCGGATGAGGCCCAGGCAGCCATCTACCGCCAGGAGATTGCTCCGAATCTGAAGCCCGGTTCCTATTTGGCCTTCGGTCACGGGTTCAATATTCATTTCGGGCAGATTGTGCCGCCGGCGGACATCAACGTCTTCATGGTGGCGCCGAAGGGGCCCGGTCACCTGGTGCGGTCGGAATATACGAAGGGCAGCGGCGTGCCCTGTTTGCTGGCCTTGCATCAAGATCCCAGCGGCAACACGCGCCAAGTGGGTTTGGCGTACGCCAGCGCCATCGGCGGAGGACGGGCTGGCATCATTGAAACGAACTTCCGTGAAGAAACCGAAACGGATTTGTTCGGTGAGCAGGCGGTATTGTGCGGAGGGTTGACCTCCCTGATCCAGGCCGGATTCGAGACCCTCGTCGAAGCCGGGTATGCGCCAGAAATGGCCTACTTTGAATGTTTGCATGAAGTGAAATTGATCGTGGATTTGATTTATCAAGGCGGCATCGCCAACATGCGCTATTCGATCAGTACCACGGCGAAGTATGGTGACATCACGCGCGGGCCACGCGTGGTCACGGAACAGACCAAGCAGGAAATGAAGAAGATTCTCGATGAGATCCAGAAGGGGCAGTTTGCCAAGGAATGGGTGCTGGAGAATCAGGCGAACCGGCCGGTCTACAATGCCCTGCTGAAACAAGGCGAAGGTCATCCGATCGAGGAAGTCGGCGCCCGGCTGCGCTCCATGATGCCTTGGCTGAAGAAAGATCAGCTCGTCGATAAGAACAAAAACTAACCCTGCTGCCGGCCTCTTCGTGTTAGCATGATGAGAGGGCTTGAGGTCTATGGCTGATCGAGCCGTCGGGATCCCGATCGCAAAAGAAGGATTGCCGTTTGTCGGTGGTCTCGTGGGCGCGACCCTGCTGTTCGGAGCGGTGGGTTGGATTATTCCAGCCCTGCTGGCGGGCGGGTTCACGCTCTTTACTGCGTGGTTCTTTCGAAACCCTAGTCGGACCATTCCGCAGCAACCGAATGCGGTCGTGTCATCGGGAGACGGCAAGGTCATTGCGATTGAGGAAGAGTTTGAGCCGCGGTATCTGAAGGAAAAGAGCATTCGAGTCACGGTGTTTTTGAACGTGTTCAATGTGCATATCAACCGGATGCCCTGCGCGGGAACAGTTGAAGGCGTGAGCTACCAGCCCGGTCAGTTTCTGGTGGCGAGCAAGCCGGAGGCGACTATCCGGAACGAACAGAACGCGGTGATGTTAAAAACGGAATCCGGCGCGAAAGTGTTATGTGTGCAGGTTGCCGGATTAATTGCCCGCCGTATCGTCTGCTGGGTTGGCCAGGGCGAGCGAGTGCAGCGGGGAGAGCGGTTTGGTCTGATACGGTTTGGGTCGCGGATGGATACCTTCCTTCCGCTCGGCTCGAAGATTTGTGTCTCCTTGGGCGACCGCGTCAAAGGGGGCGAAACCATCGTGGGGGAACTCCGATGAAATCACCGGCCATGCGAGCTCCGTTTGCGAAGGGCAACCGAAAGCGACAGGCGATGTACCTGATCCCGAATCTCTGCACGACAGGGAATCTGTTTTGCGGTGTGTTCGCGATCTTGTCGGTCTTTAATGGTCAGCATTTGGTGGCAGCCATCGCCATCCTGGTCGGCATGATTTTCGACATGTTGGATGGGAAGTTGGCCAGACTGACAAACAGTACCGGGCAGTTCGGCATTGAGTATGATTCGCTTTCCGACGTGGTGTCGTTCGGGGTCGCACCGGGTGTATTGATTTATTCGTACGCGTTGAGCGGGCAGGGGATGTTCGGGGTTGCCGTGATGTTTGCCTATGTGGCGATGGGGGCCGTTCGGTTGGCCCGGTTCAATGCCACGGTGAGCACATCCGACAGCAAATACTTTACGGGCCTGGCGATTCCGGCTGCAGCCGGGGTTATTGCATCGTTGGTGATCTTCGATCTGCACATCACGCAGATGGGTGCAGAAGTGAAGCCGTTGCTGATTTTGGCGATTACGTTTGTGCTGGCGTTCCTGATGGTCAGCACGATCAAGTATCGCAGCTTCAAAGATATGAAGTTCAAGCGGGGCGATCATTTCACCTATCTGGTGTGGGGCATTCTTGCGCTGATGATGATTGTCGCCTGGCCGCAGGCGATGTTATTCGTGGCATTCACCGGGTACGCCGTGTCGGGTCCGGTGGCGCGGTTGTGGACGATGGTGACCAAGGGGGCAGGGAAGCCAGTGGCGAAAACTGAGACACCGGCACTCGATTCGAGAGAGTAGGAACTGCGACGACGAGGAGTAGTAGGCAGCGCTGACCGAACTGAGAGAGCTGGTGGATGGTGCGAACCAGCCGGTAACCTGTCGAACTCGCCTCTGAGCAGGACTTGTGAAGCCCACTTGGGGTGGTAATAAGTCCCGCCTGATCCGCGTAACGGATTGAATGAAGGGTGATCGGATGAAGGTGATGCTTCATCCGTCGCTGAATCAGGGTGGTACCACGAAGCGCGCGAGGCCTTCGTCCCTGTCCCGGGGCGGAGGCTTTTCTATTTTCAGGATGCTGAAACAGGTGTCCGGCGGCGTTCTCGGCGAGGAAACGTCCTCGACGTACCTCAGAGGGTACGCCTCCGGTGCTTCCTTCGCCTGCGGCCTTGCCGGCCGACCTGTTTGAGCATCCTGTACAGCGTTGTTAACCGAAGGAGAGGTGCGCCATGACCAGGATGATCAGAATATTCGACACGACGTTGCGGGATGGTGAGCAGTCACCGGGTGCGAGTATGAACGTCGAAGAGAAACTTATGATCGCCAAGCAGCTGGCGCGCCTTGGCGTGGATATCATCGAGGCCGGGTTCGCCTATAGTTCGCCGGGAGATTTCGAAGCGGTCCGCCGGATCGCCTTGGAAGTTGAAGGCCCGGTGGTGTGCAGCCTGGCGCGGGCCAGGCCCGAAGACATCACGAGGGCGTCGGAAGCGTTGAAGGGCGCACCCCGGGTGCGGATCCATACGTTTCTCTCGACATCGGACATCCATCTCAAGCATCAGTTCCGGATGACTCGCGAGGAAGCGAAGAAGCGAGCCGTGGAGATGGTGCAGTTGGCTCGCACCTACGTGGACGACGTGGAATTTTCACCCATGGACGCCAGCCGCTCCGATCCGGCATATCTGTGTGAAGTGATCGAGGCGGTGATTGCGGCCGGGGCGGGAACGATCAATATTCCCGACACGGTAGGGTATGCCGTTCCCCAAGAGTTCGGCGGCCTGATCAAGCGGATTAAAGACAGCGTTCCGAATAGCGGGCAAGCCGTTATTTCGGTCCATTGTCACAACGATTTAGGGCTGGCGGTCGCCAATAGCCTGGCGGCGGTGGTGGCAGGAGCCGGACAGGTGGAGTGTACGATCAACGGCATCGGCGAGCGGGCCGGCAACACCTCATTGGAGGAGATCGTGATGGGGCTCCGTACGCGCAGAGATTGGTACGGGGCCGACACCAAGGTCGTCACGGAGGAGATTTCCAAGACCAGCCGCCTGGTGAGCAAGATTACCGGTATGGTCATTCAGCCGAACAAGGCTATTGTCGGGGCCAACGCGTTTGCCCATACGTCGGGTATCCATCAGGACGGGTTGCTGAAAGATAAGACGACCTACGAGATCATGCGGCCTGAATCCGTCGGTCTTGAACAGGTCAAACTGGTCATGGGCAAGTTGTCGGGGCGCCATGCGTTTCGCCAGCGGCTGGACGATCTCGGCTATAAGTTGACGGAAGAAGAGGTCAACCACGCGTTCGAACGCTTCAAGCGGTTGGCGGACCAAAAGAAGGAGATTTACGAGGAAGACCTCGAAGTCATTGTATCCGAGGAAGTCGCGAAAATGTCGGAACGGGTGGTGTTGAAATCCTTTCAAGTCGAAAGCGGAACCAACAAGACTCCGAAGGCAACGGTGGAGTTGGAGATTGACGGAAAGCTGGTGTCGCATAGCGGAACGGGTGACGGCCCGGTCGATGCGGTCTACCGGACGATCGCCGCGATGACCCAGACGAAGAGTAAATTGCTGATGTTCGGGGTCAATGCCATTACCGGCGGGACGGATGCACAAGGGGAAGTGTCGGTGCGGGTCGAAGAGGACGGTCGAACGGTGTCCGGCCATGGCGCCGATACCGATATCATTACGGCGGCTGCGCGGGCCTATCTGAATGCGCTCAATAAGTTGGCCTATTTCGCGGCGA
>JACOEF010000672.1 GCA_024998705.1 Nitrospira sp. | reverse complement strand
TGGCGGCGCCGAAGATCGCATTGGGATCCACGGTGGGATCGAGCGCACTCGGGTTGCTCGCTTGGGATCGCGTGGCATCGGGGATACAGAGAATGTTGAACAGATCGACCTTGTCCAACGCGTAGATGCCCGTAAAGAGACTGGGGCTCCCGATCAAATCGGCAGTCAACGGCAGTTTCGTCCCGTCCACGCCGAGCACCGCACCAGTCTGCGCGAGCGTCGCTCGGCCCTGCCCCACCCAGTAATGTGCCACATTGGCTGACTTCACCCCCGCCGTGAGCTTGAGTGTCGCAGCGGCATCATCGGGGGCTCCCGCGCTGAACGTTAGCTTCGCATCAAGCGCTCCGGGAACAAGTTCGGGCGGAAATAGCGCGTTGATGCGCAAGCCCTTTCCACTGGCGCTCGGCACACATCGAATCGATGCTCCAGGCAGAGTGGCCTGCAGTTTCAAATTCACCTTGGTTTCAAGAAGTCGACAGACCCCCGCTATCGAGGACGGTATCGGCTCTCCTGGTGCGATGAAGGTGCAGTCCACATTATTGATGGCACCCGACGGCACGTCGCTGCTGATTTTGAGCGTATAGGTCTTATCGTTCTTGATCTGAGAGAGATCGATGTCCCCTCCTACCGTTCCGGTTTCCATCGGCCGTCCCGCGGTCGCGTCCGGCACGGCCACCGACACGAGTTGCGAACCGTTGTCTGCGTGATTCACTACCGCCACGACATAGTTCGTCTTCGTGTTATCCATCGTGACGTTGGAAAAGACCTCCGCCGTGTTGGTGGATCGATCCGTGATGGTCAGATTAAACGCCTTCGGATCCGAGCTCACATCTCCATAGTCCACATCAACGATGACGTTGTTCGCCCAGGCTCCCTTGCTGAGGGCGGTCACGGTGAGGGCTTGTTTGCTGCCTCCTTGATCGCCGTCCTTCACTGTAATTTTTCCTGCCACCGCGTCGTTCTTCGGAACCCGCACCACATAGGCTTGCGAGCCGCCGTTGTTGAAGAACTGCTGGACGGCGTAACTCAATTCGCTGTCGGCGGCGAGCCCCCCGAACGCGCGCTCGAAATCGGCAAAGCTGAGAATGCGGATCGCGCGATG
>JACOEF010000540.1 GCA_024998705.1 Nitrospira sp. | reverse complement strand
CCGATGAAGTGCAGAGACGCGTCGTGCCCCGAGCTTGCATCTCTCATGTTTGCGCCTCATGTGTTGCAGTACAAAGATCGGACCAGCAGCTGAAAATCGTTTCCCATGCGGACGGATTGTCGAGTAAGGCTTTAGTCGTGCTATTCATGGCTTCTTGCATGAGTTGCGCCCGTTTCCATTGGCGAGCCAAAGCTTTGAGATCCCGTTTGTTCCATTGGTACGGGTGATCTGGTGACTCGCAGTCATAGCTGATGTCAAGGAACAGAGATCCGGTGCAGTGGCCGAGGATGTCGATGACCTGGGGAAATCCTGAAATGGGAAAGCGCCGTCTGGCACAACGTCTCCTGAAGTCAAGAAATTGAACGTTGCACCGGTGTTGAGGATTCAAAAAGCATCGTGGAATTGTAGCGTGCTCGCTGAGTTCTTCTTGAATATTCGTCCAGGTGGGGGCGTAGGAATAGTGTCCCACCCAGGCCGCTGCGATACAGATTGGAAGCGGTACCTCTTCGAATTCCGACTCACAATCATAATTTTCCAAATGTATGGGAATGAATGGGAAGCGGTCTCGAATCCATTCGGTGTCCCAGCTATCGAGCGGGAAGTAGTGTTGCTCGACTAGT
>JACOEF010000671.1 GCA_024998705.1 Nitrospira sp. | reverse complement strand
CGCTTATACCCGATCCAGGCCTCGATGAGGTCCTCGCTGAACACCCCGCCCTTGAGCAGGAACTGATGGTCCTTCTCCAGGTGGTTGAGGGCCTCGTCCAGGCTCCCCGGCATCGTGCGAATCTTCGCCGCTTCCTTGGCCTCGAGATCGTACAGATCCTTCTCCGCTGGCTCTCCCGGGTTGATCTTGTTCTCGATACCGTCCAATCCGGCCATCAGCATGGCCGAGAATGCCAGATAAGGATTGGCCGCCGGATCCGGGAAGCGCACTTCAATCCGCTTCGCCTTCGGGCTTGGAGAATACATGGGAATCCGAATACCGGCCGACCGGTTCCGGCTCGAATAGGCCAGCAACACCGGGGCTTCAAAGCCGGGCGTCAACCGCTTATAGGAGTTCGTCGAGGGGTTGGTGAAGGCCGCCAAGGCCGGAGCATGCTTCAAGATGCCGCCGATGTAATGCAGACACATCTGCGACACGCCGGCATATTCTTTTCCGGCAAACAACGGCTTCCCGTCCTTCCAGATGCTCTGGTGGGTGTGCATGCCCGATCCGTTATCGCCGAAAATCGGCTTCGGCATGAAGGTGACCGTCTTGCCGTGCCGCCGCGCCACGTTCTTGACGATGTACTTGAACATCATCATCTTGTCCGCGGTTCTCAGCAGGCTATCAAAGCGGATATCGATTTCCGCCTGGCCTGCCGTGGCCACTTCGTGGTGATGTTTCTCGGTGGCAATGCCCGCCTTTTCCATTTCGAGAATCATTTCCGTGCGGATGTCCTGCTGCGTGTCGGTCGGCGGAACCGGGAAGTACCCTTCCTTGTGTCGGATCTTGCCGCCCAGGTTCACGCCCTCCTGCCCCATGTTCCACACGCCCTCGTCGGAATCGATGTGGTAGTAGGCGCTGTGGTTCGTCTGGTCGTACCGCGCATGATCGAAGATGAAAAACTCGGCTTCCGGCCCCCAGTAGGAGGTGTCGCCGATCTTGGTGCTCTGGAGATATTTCTCCGCCTTCTGGGCGATGTATCGCGGATCGCGATCGTACATTTCACGCGTGATCGGATCGACGACATTGCCGATGAGGCTCAAGGTGGGCACCGAACAAAACGGATCCATGCAGGCGGTTGCCGG
>JACOEF010000250.1 GCA_024998705.1 Nitrospira sp. | reverse complement strand
CGTACACAGGTCAAAAAAACTATAGCACAGGCGAGTAATCAATGGTGCAGGTGGGAGACTTAGTGATGGCTCGGGTCATTCGGATGGATCCGGGGCACAGCGCATATCTCCTGTGGGCGGACTCCATCGGGAGGTACGCCATCCTGCCGCATCAGCACGCCGACCGTCAGTACAAGGTCCGCGATTCCCTGATGGGGGCCGTCTATAAGGTCGGTGACGAATTTCCGATGCTCTCGCAGCGATCGATGCACTACTTCCGCCGTATCGCGGAGTTAGTGCTCGCTCCGGTGTTGGCGGATGACCATGTGCACATCAAGCGTGTTGCGACAGCTCAAGCCGCACCGTTTGTGAAGGTGGCTGTCGACACTTATCGCTCGGGGGAAGATGTCATCGCGGCCTGCAAGCCCCTCTTGTATGAGTTCCGCACCTACACGTCCCGCACGATCGCACTCGTGAAGTATCACTCGGAGTTGGAATCTTACATTCGCGAGGCGTTAGCGCCTGCTCCGAGTCGGTCGGTGCGTCGAGTGGACGTGTATCGGGAGGAGCATCGAGCGCGAGTGATCGTCGAACGGGGCACGATTGCGCAGTTTCTGGGTCGCAAGGGGATGAATGCCGCGGTAGCCAGCAAATTGACCGGGTATGGGCTGGTGCTCGTGGACGAAGCGGATCTGGGGAAAGCCGCTGGGGCGTAATCGAGGAGGTGACGCATGGCTCATGGGGTAGATGTGGAACGACAACCGGAGATGGTACGGCGTGAAGGCCCGTCTCTCCGGAGTGCGTCTTCGACGAACGGACGAAGGCCCGATCGGGCGGAGGAGAACAGGAAGCGGATGGAGGATCCGAACTCGATTCTCTTGTTACCACAGACAAAGGCGGGGATGGCCTGTGTGTCCCTGTTGTACATGTTCGACAAGGTTGTCCATCGGCTTCGGCGGGCGGCCGGGTCTCAGCTCTCCATCGAGCAGGTGCGCAATGAGTTGGCTCGGGTGGAGCAATGGGTGGCGCGGGCAAAGGTGATCTTACGAGAGCTTGGCGTGGGGGAGTTCGAGTTGCTCCCCCAGGAGCCGTATCCCGACCTAAAAGAACGGAGCCTGATGGCGGCGCGCCGCAATGCGCGAGTCATTACGCCACGCGTCGGAGACACGGTGAGACTGGTGCCGGTGATTCGCGCACTGGATAACGCGCTCAACAGCATTCGTTTCCGAGCGGAAGATCTCACTCCGTATGTGAAACATTTTCAGGCCGTCGATGAGCTCGTAGTGGCCCTGCATGATGTCATCGGTCATGTCGCCCGCGTGACGGTGACGGAGTACGAGCCGCGTGGCGCGGTGAAGGCATTTCTCCATCAGGAAGGGAAAGAGAGTCAGTAAACCCTGTCGTAAGAAAGGAGTACGGTATGTGGCAACGCATGGCGGTCGTTGGTTTAGCAGTGTTGTCCGGTTGCGTCAGTGCCGGGGAATATCAGGACTTGGAAACGAAATATCAGCATCAACTCGCGGTGAAGGAAGTCATGGAAACCGAGCATGACGAGCTGTCCCACCGAGTCGATAACGTGTCCCAGGTGTATCGGCATGTCGCGCAAGAGCAGATGGGGTTAAAGGCCCAAGCGGAAACACTGCAGGGGGAGATCCTGACCGTGAAGGGCGTGGTGAAAGACACCCAGCGTCAGTACGAGGCCCAGCGGGCGCAGTTTGCGCAGCAGGCACAACAACTATCCGGGGTCGATGCGCGTCTGCAAAATATCGCGGGGAAGATCGAAACCCTCACCGAAACGACGGTCGCTTTAGCCAATCGCTTCGAACGTGTCGAACTTTCGATTGGGAAACTGGGGAAGTCCTTGCAGGCGCGAGGGGGTGCTCCCGAGGTCTCGAAAACGCGCGTTCAGGTGGGTGAGGGAAAGTCGGGAGGTGCTCCGAAAGCGGACCCCGTCGCCAAGGCGGGCAGTCCGAATACGGAGGGGAGTGTCGGTGCTGGGGCAGTGGGCTCCGGTAGTGAATCAGGCGGGACGAGCCTGGCTGCCGTTCCGAGTCCGGTGGCGACAACCACGGTCCCGGCTAAATTGGATGTACCGATGGCCGTTCCTCCTAAGGTGATCGAGGCTAAGGTCGAGTCGCCTCGGGTCAAGCCGGATGCGGACAAAGGGTGGTTGCGGCGTTTTCTGGATGGCTTCCGTGGGGGGAACGGGCAAGTCGCGGAACCGGTGTCTACTCTACCGACTGCCGGTTCAGTAGGAAAAGCCTCACCCGGCCTTGTCCTGCCTCCGCCTGCTGATGGCGAAGTGATGGCCGCGCCGATGAACACATTGACGATCAGCACCGAGGTGGATGCCTCGAAGAAGGCTGAGGTGTCACCGATTGATACCGAGAAGCGATAGGCAGGAATGAAAATTCTCACGGTAGATGTCATTCCTGGACAGACCTATCGATATTTCCAGGCGTTGATTCAGATCGAAACTGTCGGGATCGCGTCCTGGCGGGATGTCGTGGTCCGTTTCACGGATTTCTGGGGAGGGCGCGCGAAGACGTATGACGGTCCGATCGTCCATGCGACTCAGAGCATGGTGGATCGGCTTGCGGAAAGCGCTGCCTCCCTGGGGGCCGACTTGATTATTGGATTCGACATTCAGATCCATCAGGTGACCGCACGGTACTGGGGGTGGGGCATGGCGCAAATCATCATGCGCGGAACGCCGATCCAGTTTACGGATCGTCACGCGATGGGGAGGATCTTTGCGGGTGAACTGGCCCTCTCCGTCGCGAGCGGCGAGCCTCAACAACATCCGGCGGACGAGAATTTGCAGGGAGAAGCCGCAGGGATGGACGAGATGAAGGTGCCCTCGTTGGATACGGCTCGGTTCGGCACGCGGTTGTAGAGGAGGCTGTTTGCGATGAAGCGTACGCTCATGGGGTTTCTCCTTGCGGTCTGTCTGGCGGGTGGTGCGATAGAGGCCCACGCAGATTGTAGCGGGATTGATGAGCCGTACCTCAAAGCAAAGTGCGAGGTGGAGGGGCAAAAGGCCGCGGGCTTGATTGGTGGGGGGATTTTGGCGCCGAACATGACAAGAGTACCGCAGTACTCAGGAACGCCGGGCTGTGTCACGGCAGGGTGTTCTGGGGCTGCCGAAGAGAAGTATTACGATGATCCTGGAAGTTTGAGTGCGGCTGGCGGCACGGCCGCCGGTAGCGATGAGAGGTACATCCAAATACGGCAGAGCAGGGTGGACCGTGATGGATGGGACCTACGGACGAGCGGTGCAGTGACGACAGCTCAATCCGCGGCGGAGACCCTACCGCCGGATTCCATCACATGCGGCAGCCAGGATAGTTCAGTGCCGTTTTGCGTGGATACCAACACTCCCCCAAATCAGAATCTGGCGTTGGCGGCAACCTGGTTATCGATGACGAAGAATGTCGAAGAGGATTGGGATCCGGACCGGCTGCGGATCTTCACGGGCAAAAGGAGTACCTGTGATTTCAGCACGATCGGGCGCTCCCTGATCAATTGCTGTGATTCGGACCCCGACAAATTGATAGGGAAATGCTCGGATGAGGAGATCGCGCTGGCGCGTGACAAACAGGATTGGAAGGCCCATTTGATTGGAACACATTGCGTGGATAAAGGGCCGTTTGGTGTGTGCATCCGCAAAGAAGAGGTCTACTGCACTATGAAATCCGAGCTCGGACGAATGGTTCAAGAGCAAGGCCGTGCGCAGTTGGGCATGACCTGGGGATCAGCGGATGCGCCCCAGTGCGACGGATTTACGGTAGATCAGTTCAGCGGGTTGAACTTCCAGGCGATGGATTTCACCGAATGGTACAAAAATGTCTCAGCGAATATTGATCCGGCCGTGATCACGAAGGAAATGGCGACGAAGATTTGTACCTACACGGGCACCTGTTAGGGCGAGAGTATCGTGGGCTTCAGGGGGGCCTCTTTCAGACTGCACAATCGCTATGCAACGTGGCTGTGTCTTGGGGTGGCGTGTCTGGGTGTCTTACCGGACAGTGTCGGGGCGGAGATGCCTTCGGACCGCTTCTGGTATGTGAACCACAGTTGTGTTGTGGCGGCGGCGAACCGGTACGCGGTGACCGTACAAATATTGGAAGCCATCATTCTGGTGGAGAGTGAAGGGGATCCGCATGCAGTGAATGTGAATCGGGATGGGAACGGGGATCGACGAGGCCCCCTGTCCCTTAAACAAGCTAAGGATCTGGTGGCGGAACTGTGGAAGTCGGGGGCGAATTTTGATGTAGGGATTGCGCAGATCAACAGCGTGCATATGCGGCAGTACAAAATCGATCCGGTCCATTTTCTCGATCCGTGTATCAATATCCAATGGGCGGCGTTTGTCTTGCGGCAGAAGATCAACGAATACCAAGAAACGTGGACGGCCGTAGGCCGCTACAACGGGAGTCGCAACATCGCGAGCTACAGCTGGAAGGTATACCGGGCACTGGAGCGTCTCGCAGGCATCCGACGAGACCGCGGGTTGCTGCGATGAGCGCGCGGGGTGAGGTAGGAACGTTCTTCGAGAGGAGGGGCTGTGAGCAACAGAGAAGTAGAGGAGTACGCCACTGCGAATACGTCGCGTACACGCTGGGCGTTTGATGTGACGCCAGGCCGTGAACGACACGTGGCCTTGCAGCTCCAGGAGCTGGGGTGCACGAGCGTGGAACGTCCGACGAAAGGCTATGTGATCGCCGAGTGTGATCCGACGACCGTCCCCGTGATCAAGGGGTTGTCTGGAGTGGTGCGAGCGCTTCCCTTACAGGATACCGATCTCTTCGAGGACCTCAGCAATATTGAGCCACTTCCGGCTAAGGTTGCCGATCTGGTGCAGGTGAGTTCGGGCCCATATGCGCAGATGACGGGGATCGTGCGAGCCGTGGAAGGCGAGGATGTGTTGGTGGACGTCAGTTTGATGGGGCGGGTTGTGCGGGTCCGGGCCAAAGCGACGCAGGTGAGCGTGATGCCGCTACCGGAACCCTGGAGGTGACATGCTCGGGAGCCTATGGGGATCTTGGCGCAGGGGGGCGACAGGGCCTGGGACTGGAGAGATAGCCCCGCTTGCGGTTCCGAGCCAGATCGAGATCACCCTGGAAGACTTGGCTAAAGATGTCTGGCTTCCGTTGAATCTGGACTTCATTCAGCAAACGGGGGAGTTGGTCGAGGAAGCTGAGCCGACGGTCAGTCCAGTGGAAAATGCCACGGCTGAGCCTGAGGAGACCATCGCTCCTGCAGGCCCAATAGTCAAGGTTTCTCCAACCGCACTGCCGACGCCGCCTCCTGAGGGGGGCGGACAGACCTCCACACCCGATCCCGCCACCTTGCCACGCTCGGTGTCGTCCGGCCGG
>JACOEF010000670.1 GCA_024998705.1 Nitrospira sp. | reverse complement strand
CTGCCGCCGCCCGGCCGGTGGGTGCGTCTCGAAGTGCCTGCGGCAACCGTGGGGCTCGAAGGCCGGATCGTGGACGGCATGGCCTTCACCCTGTTCGACGGCACGGCCACGTGGGATCGCGCCGGCAAACGTGCGTTGCAGCCGGTCGGTTCCGGAGAGCAGGATCCATCGGCGCCGGCGCTGTTCTTCACCGGCGGCACCCTCGACTTCACCAGCGTCATCGATCCAGCGATAGGAGCCTAGGTATGCCCTCCCGAATCAGACTCGACCTCAGCACCCACAACCCCGACCTGCAAGATGGGTTGCAAGCGCGCATCCACGATCCGCTCTGGATGCTGGGACGCCAATGGCAGTTCGGCGAAGTCAACGGGGCCGATGCCGGATCGCCTGCCGCCGCCCAGGTGATCGTGGACACGGCTGCCGTGACCCGCTATCAACCGGGGCCACGCTCCGGCCCGCATCCTGCCAGACCCTACGCAGCCTCCGACCTAGCCTTGGAAACCCTTGTGGAAGCGGAACCGGTGACGGACGACTCACGCCCCAACTGGCGGCTGGCCGCCGAATCGGGACGGCAACTGCTGCGCCCGCTGGAGGCGGCCAGACTTGGGCCCACCCGCGCCCAGTGGTTGGCCAGCACATACGTGCTGGCCGCTCCCGCAGCGGACCAGGCCAAACAGATCGATACGGCGAGCTTGTCCTTCATCCGCGTGCTGGCCGGTCGCACCATCGATGGCCTACGGTTCGCTGCGCGCCTGAGAGGGCTGCAGGCCGGCAACACCTTGGCGGATTTATTTCGCGAATCACCGTTCGATCAGATTGCCGCAGGAGACCGCACAAAGGTGAGTGGCGTCCTCACCGCCTGGCTGACGTGGCTAGACGGCCTATCCCAACAGGGCGCCGCCCCTTCCGCCTGGATTCCAGAACGAATGGAGTACGCCCTAAGTGTCTCCGCCAAGACGACGTCAAACGAAGTGGTGCTGACGGCGCCGGAATATCTCGATGGACGGCTGGACTGGTTCTCGTTCACGACGAGTTCTGGAAACAGTTTGGGCGCCACCGAAAGCCACACATCGCTCACAGAGGCCTTTCTCCCCGCGCCGGTCTCGTTTCGCGGCATGCCGTCCGCGCGCTTGTGGGAATTTGAAGACGGGGCCGTGAATTTCGCGAGTATCCAGGCCGCGCCGCAGGACTTGGCCCGCCTGCTGCTCGTAAAGTTCGCGCTGGAATACAGCAACGATTGGTTCCTGCTGCCGCTCGAACTTCCCGTCGGCACCGTCTCACAGATCCGTGAGCTCGTTGTGACCAACACGTTCGGCGAACGCTTCCTCATTTCCCACACGACCGAAGTGGATGGACCCACGTCGCCCTGGCGCATGTTCAGCCTCACCAACGATAGTCAGAAATTGTTCTTCCTGCCGCCGGTATTGGGACCGATGCTGGAGAGCCGGCCCGTAGAAGACCTGTCGTTGTTGAGGGACGAAATGGCCAACGTGGCCTGGGCCGTCGAGCGCGTCGTCGAAAGCGCCGCCGGTCGCCCGTTGGATCGTCATGAAGCCTATCAAGAGACATTGGCGGCACAGCAGGCCCCACCCGACGCCGGCAGTGAAGGCGATCCGTTGATCTACAGGCTCGGCACAACGGTCCCGGACTACTGGATTCCGTTGCTGCCGGTGAAAGACGGCAATGCCTTGCGGCTCAAGCGTGGAGCACTTCCGGCATTCGGCGAGGGCGGCATTCAGGGGGTGCAACGTCCGAAGGGACGACTCCTTGGACCCCACCGTGAACTCCTGCTCTACGAAGTAGAGGTCCCGCGCGAAGGCGCGCGAGTCACCAGGACCTATCAATATGCGCGCTGGATCGACGGATCAACCCATCTCTGGATCGGCCGGCGCAAAGGACCGGACAGAGGAGAAGGTTCAAGCGGACTGCAGTTCGATGTGGCGGAGAAGGGGGAAGAGGGGAATTAATACATCTCAGACGAGTAATGTGACAAGTCGTTAAATATTACCCTTATTATGTGCATATCGTAGTTGGTGGTGACGGGCAGGGTGGCAAATGCCCCTGACCGTCACCACTTTATCCACGAGAGTGCACAGGAAAAATTCAGCGTGAGCATCAAGAAGCTTCACGTGGTTAGGTTTCGATCTGTTTTTGACGAAACGCTTGAATGCGAGGCACTGACCGTACTCATCGGCAGGAACGGCGCCGGGAAGTCCACATTTCTACAAGCATTGCGGCTTTTTCTTGACCCCAGCGCTTCTGTTACTACTGATGACTATTACGATCGAGATGAGAAGCATGAGATCTTAATCGAGGTTACATTTTCTGATCTCACGGCGGAAGAACATAACGAGTTTAAAAGCAATCTTGATTCGAACTTCCTAGTTGTGCAACGAAGATTTCCCTCCCGTGAATATTATGGCCTCGCCCATGGATGCCCTGAATTTGAAGCATTACGGGACAAGATAAGAGGAAAGAAGGCCAAAGCTCCTGAGCTAGCAGATGATTTGAATAAACTTGTGCAAGATGGAGCATTTCCTGGACTGAACCCCGTCAAGAAGCAAATTGATGTTGAACTATCTCGGTGGGAAGAAGAAAATCCGACGCGATGCAAACGATATTTTCGTTCTGGAATTTTTCAGGGCCCAACTAATATAGCAGGTGGGACTCTTAGGGCTCGCACCCATTTCATTTATATCCCACCTGTTCGAGAAGCTGAAGTTGATGCTTCGGGTGGTTCAAGACAAACACCTCTGGGAACGCTGGTGGCACCACTTGTTAGTGCTGTGACGGAAAAGAATGAAGCTGTTGCCAATGCAAAAAAATCGGTTACGGAAAAATACAGCACTTACAAATCGCTAATCGTCAACGCCCCAGAAAAGGAGGACCTCGAATCTCAACTTACGAATCTCCTTCAAAGATACGACTCAGAAACCGCCGCGAAAATCCAACTTAGTCTCGATGAAACCATTAATCTTCCTGCACCGAAACCAAAGGTTCTCCTTGTCGAGGATGGCTTCGAGGGCGATGTTGCCAGGAAGGGGCATGGGCTCCAGCGGCTTTTTATTTTTACGATTCTTGAACTTTATGAAAAGTTTCGAGCTGAGGGTGGGATTGTCGACGGAACGATCGTCCTTGCTATTGAGGAACCCGAGCTTTACCAGCATCCTGCGAGAGCTCGTGCCTTGGCCAGAATTCTCCGTGACTTGTCCAGTCCAGACAAAGACACAGGTCTGCAGTTTCAGATTTTCATCACGACACACTCTCCCTACTTCGTCGATCTAGAAAGATTCCAGTCTCTTAGGCGCGTTGAGAAGGTGGGAAACTCTGAGGTACCCATGGAGAGCAAAATACGATTTACTTCTCTTAAGGAAGTAGGGCAAACCTTACTTGCTGCCCATTCAAATGAAGCCGAAGCGTCAGAGGTCAGCACTTGGGCGCGCTTGAAATCTATACTCGGGATAGAGGGCAGCGAAGGGTTTTTTGCTGATGCGGTTATCCTGGTAGAAGGTCAGGAGGACGAGGCGATTCTAAGGTCCTATGCAGAATATAACGGCGTATCTTTGGATGACAAAGGTATCGCCGTAATCGCAGCAGAAGGCAAGACCAACGTTCCACAGCTGCTTGTCCTCTACACCAAGCTCGGGATTCCCACCTATGTATTGTTCGACGGAGACGGCAATGAATCGAATCCAAAGAATGCACATACCGATACGAATAAAGCACTGCTGTCCCTCATAGGGCAGAGCCCTGACGAACGTCCTGAAACTTCCATATTCAGCAATGGTGCGGTATGGAAAAATAACTTCGCTGATACGATTAAAACAGAGTTCGGCAGCGACAACTGGGATAAAGCCTACAAGAAAGCGTGTGAAGAGTATCTGATGGTCACCGCTG
>JACOEF010000669.1 GCA_024998705.1 Nitrospira sp. | reverse complement strand
TTGCAGGAGGTCTGGTTTCAGGCTACGGATGGGACGAAATTGTTCGGCTGGTATGCGGAGCAGTCTGCTGCGTCTCCGGTCCTGCTGTGGTGCCACGGTAATGCAGGTAATATGGTCCACCGGTTGGATAATCTTCGTGCCTTGTATCAGTCGGGGTTGTCGGTGTTTCTCTTCGATTATCGAGGATACGGGAAGAGCCAGGGGCGTCCCTCGGAAGCCGGACTCTATCAGGATGCGATCGGGGCCTATGATTATCTCACGCACGTTCGCCGGATCAGGCCTGAACGTCTCGTGATTTTTGGCCGTTCATTAGGCGGCGCGGTGGCCGGAGAACTGGCGACGCAACGACCTGCAATGGGGCTGTTGCTGGAATCCCGTTTCCCGTCGATCGAAGCGGTGGCTCGCCACCATTACATGGGTTTGCCGCTGCACTGGTTGCTGGGCGCGTCGTTTCGATTGGAGGATCGGCTTCCTCATCTTTCGTTGCCCAAGCTGTTTGTGCATGGAGATCGTGATGACATTATCCCGATCGAATTGGGCCAACGGGCCTTTGCCGCCGCGAAAGCGCCGAAGGAGTTCTACATCGTGCGAGGGGCCGATCACAACGATGTGCCGTCGGTCGGTGGGCGGGCCTATTTTGCTACACTATCCGCCTTTATTGCTGCGGCGCTCGGTCGCTGAGGGGGGAAGAGAGGCTCTGCACCGTCTGCGTTTTTTCTAGTCAGGATCGTTTTGCTTGGTAAGATGCCCTGGAACGATCGCGTGGTGGGCCGCGAGACCGGCATGAGGCGGCGGCATCATCTGGCAGCTGTCCGTATATTCTGCTAGAGTGCGTCGGCTTGCCGCACGGTCGAATAGCGCGGGGTGGAGTCGAATTAGGAATGAGGGGCTTTCGTCGAGGAGGCATGGTGCATCGGACAGGTGTAGGCGCGGGACGGTTTCTCGAAGTGGTGTCTGCGGTTGTGCTGCTGATGGTGGTGGGATGTGCCGGCGGGCCGCCTCGCCCTACATTGACCACAGGTGCCGAGGTTGCATCTCTCTCAGGGCCGGAACATCAAACCGACGGGGGTGGAACAGCCACGGTCGACACCACCCCGCTCGCATTGCCTCACGTGGCCTTGGCCGCGAACAAGCATGCCCCGTCGCCTGTCTCCGAACCGACGGTCGAGCCGGCTGAAGATCCGTTTTTCGATCCCTTTGCCAAGAGCGACGAACCTCCTGGGGGAGAAGAGTATGACCCCTGGGAGCCGGTGAATACGAAAGTGTTCGAGTTTAATAGGCAAGTGGATCGGTGGGTGCTCAAACCGGTCGCGCAGGGGTATAACGCGGTGGTGCCCAACCCGGTGCAGATCGGGATCAGTAACCTGTTTTATAACATCCGCTTTCCGTCCCGGCTGATCAACAATCTCGCACAGGGCAAATTATCCGGTGCCGGCACCGAGGTCGGCCGCTTTCTGTTGAACAGCACCTTCGGATTAGTCGGACTGGTCGATGTCGCGAAGTATATGAATATCACCACGCCGGAAGAGGACACCGGGCAGACATTGGGCTATTACGGCATCAAGCCAGGCCCCTACGTGGTGTTGCCTTTTTTGCCGCCGTTTACCTTGCGGGATCTGGTCGGGTATGTCGGAGATATCGCCCTGAATCCGATCAA
>JACOEF010000219.1 GCA_024998705.1 Nitrospira sp. | reverse complement strand
GTTATGAAGCGTTCATTCACATCGTCGATTCCATGTTCAATCAGCATGCGAAGTGGCTCAAGACCTCGCGCGAGATTCCCTGGCGACGCCCGATCGCCTCACTCAATTATTTGCTGACCTCGCATGTCTGGCGCCAGGACCACAATGGCTTCAGCCATCAGGATCCCGGTTTCATCGACCATGTGGTGAATAAGAATGCCCATGTGATCCGTGTCTATCTGCCGCCTGATGCGAACACGCTGTTGTCGGTGACGGACCACTGTTTGCGCAGTCGCGATTATGTGAACGTGGTGGTGGCCGGCAAACAACCGTCTCCGCAATGGTTGGATATGGATGCCGCCGTGCTGCATTGCACTGCCGGGATTGGGATCTGGGAATGGGCAAGCAACGACCGTGGCAGCGAGCCCGATGTCGTGATGGCCTGCTGCGGCGACGTGCCGACGATGGAGACCCTGGCCGCGGTGGAAATTCTGCGTGTCGCCCAGCCCAATTTGAGAGTGCGCGTGGTCAACGTCGTCGATCTGATGAAGCTGCAACCGGCGAGCGAACATCCGCACGGGATGTCCGATAAGGAATTCGACGCGTTGTTCACGACCGACAAGCCGGTCATCTTCGCCTTCCATGGGTATCCGTGGCTGATCCATCGCCTCACCTATCGCCGGACCAACCATGACAACCTCCATGTGCGTGGCTACAAAGAAGAAGGCACGACGACGACGCCGTTCGACATGGTCGTGTTGAACGATCTGGACCGGTTTCATCTGGTGTCCGATGTCGTGGACCGCGTGCCGCAGCTCGGGGCGCGTGCCGCCTATCTCAAGCAGGAGATGCGCGACAAGCGCATGCAGCACAAGGAGTATATCGTGACGCACGGAACCGATATGCCGGAGATCAGAAACTGGAAGTGGAGCGGGAGGCGATAGGCCATGACCTCTCCCACGGTCGTCGTACTGTTCGATGTCGACAATACGTTGTTGGACAACGATCGGATCACGGCCGACCTCAAACAACATTTGGAGCAGGAGGTCGGCCCGGCGCATGAACAAGAATATTGGCGCATCCTGGAGGAGCTGCGTGAGGAGTTGGGGTATGCGGATTATCTCGGCGCGCTCCAGCGGTATCGCCTGGCCTACCCGCACGATTCGCACCTCCTGGCCGTCTCGCGATTTCTGGTGAACTATCCGTTCTCCGATCGGCTGTTTCCGCGGGCTTTGGATGTTGTGCGGCACGCCAGGCAATGGGGCCGGACCGTGATTCTCACCGACGGCGACGCAGTCTTTCAGCCGCATAAGATCGAACAGGCGGGCATCCTCTCCGCCGTCGAAGAACAGGTCCTCATCTATGTGCATAAGGAACTGGAACTAAAGGATGTCGAGGAGCGGTATCCGGCCGATCACTATGTGCTGATCGACGACAAGTTGCGCATCCTGACGGCAGTGAAGGCCCATTGGGGCGCGCGGGTTACGACCGTGTTTCCACGTCAGGGACATTATGCCAGGGATCCGGAGGCGCTGCGGGCATTTCCGACTGCCGATCTTGCGATCGACCGTATCGCTGATCTGTTGACGGTCGATCATGCGACCCTGTTCCCCGCTGCGGGGCGGCGGTGATGCGGCCGCGCAGCGGTACGATTGACAATGTCATGGGCTGATCGTAGCCTACACACTCCACCTCCAGCCGGGCAGGTCTTCGATGACGCCCAAGAAATCAGACACATCGATCTGGTCTCTCTCACTCGACCGTCGCCAGCTGTTGAAACGGTTCGGCGTTGCGGGTTCGGTCATGGCGTTTGGCGGGACCGGTCGCTTGGCCGAGCTCCTGGCCGCAGACGCTCCGTCTTCGGAGAGTTCGACGGGTGACATTCCGCGCCGTGCGCTGGGCAAGACCGGCGTGCAGGTGTCGGCGCTCTGTTTCGGCGGTGCCCACTGGGGCCGTATGCGGGATGATGCCGACGCCATCCGGCTGCTGCACACCGCTATCGACGCCGGCGTGAACTTTCTCGACAACGCCTGGGAATACAACGGTGGGCGATCGGAAGAGCTCATGGGCAAGGCGTTGCAGGGAAGGCGCCAGCAGGTCGTGCTCATGACCAAGGTCTGCTCGCACGGACGTGATAAGCGAGTGGCCCTGCAGCAACTCGATGAATCACTGCGCCGGTTGAAGACCGACTACCTGGATCTCTGGCAGATTCACGAAGTGGTGTATGAAGACGATCCTGATCGACATTTCGTACCCAACGGCGGGGCTGAAGCGTTGCTCGAAGCCAAGCGGCAGGGCAAGGTGCGGTTCATCGGCTTCACCGGCCACAAGCACCCGCAGATCCATCTCAAGATGCTGGCGCATGAGTTCCCGTTCGATACCTGCCAGTTGCCGTTGAATGTCTTCGACGGCACCTACCGGAGCTTCGAGCAGGATGTGTTGCCGATCCTGAATCAACGCGGGATCGCCGCACTCGGTATGAAGAGTCTGACCGGCAATGCGGAGCCTATCAAGCAAGGGCTTGTGACGCCGGAAGAAGCGATTCGGTATGTGCTGAGCCTGCCGATTGCCTCGCTCGTCAGCGGCATCGATTCGCCGCACGTCCTCAAACAAAACCTCGACATTGCCCGTCGCTTCACGCCCATGACCGTGGCCGAGATGGCCGGCCTGCGCACCAGAGTCGCGCAGTACGCCAGAGATGGCCGGTACGAACTCTTCAAATCCACCGACCGGTACGACGGCCGCATCGGCCGTGAACAGCACGGGATATCCTGAGCTTCCCAGGCTGACTGGTTATCAGCCACAGTGGCCGGCGCTCGCTGGTCACGAGGCGAGCGCCGGGCTTGTGTTGATTCCGACCTGTTGCTCTCAGGCCGTGACCGCTTCCTCGACCAGTCGCCGGACTCGCCCATCTATGGCCTCTGCGCGAAACCCGCTCTCAGTGAGCTTTGCCACGAGTGCGGCCTCCTGGCGGAGTTGCTTGGTCAATGTACTCATCCCTTCTTCGACTCCCGCGCGCATGACCTTTTGCAAGATGTCATCCTGGATAGGCTTGTCGGGAAACGAGAGTTTCGGATTCAGCGGGCCAACTTCCTGCAGCAGGTGCTTGAGTATCCCGCCGGCGACGTATTTTTCGAATGGAAGGTCGATCAACTGGAATCGTTCGAAGAGCATCGGCCATTCCCAACGTGGGATCTTTTCTTTGAAGATCGGCCAATCCAAGATAAATTCGCTCACCGTGCAGCGTGCGGCTCGGAGTCCCAGCGCATTGATCGCTTCTTCGCCGAAGCGAGCCAACGATGTATGTGGAGACAGTTCCACCATGCGGTCCGACCACAGGATTGACCACCAGGCGGCATGCTTCATTTCCGTCTGCCGAGCCGGGGGCGCCAACCAGACTCCGCAATTCAGGAAATAGGCATCGATTTTTTTCAGTGCGGCTTGACCAGCCGGTGTTTCATCGAATCCGGCATAGGGTGACGGACTTGTCGCAATACCCGTCAGGTTGATGTCGAACCAGTGATGCCAGGTTGAATCGGCAAGTATTCGCCCGACGTCGACGTTATGGCCGTTGTAGGCTGAGATGACACCAATTTCCTGCCCATGCTTATCGGCGCCCGGGTCTTTGATTTTTCCCCAAGCGATGACCTGCGGAGATTCCTGGTGCCCTGCTTTTGTTGGCCAGGTTACGTCTCCCGGCGCGGGTGCGGGAGCGAGGGCCTCCCCCTCGTGTTGATGATCCGGCAGGACATCGATCGGCCCGTCCGGCCCACAGAGTACGGGATGTGGGCGAGAGCGCCGTGCGAGGACAAACGGGGAGGCAACGGTATATCGTCGATAACGAATGGTCTGTGGTCGATCATCTGATTGATCTTCATGGTCGTAGGTAGCACCAGGATCAGGTCCCTCCTCAACAGTGCTGTTCCAGACCGGAGGGGCACTCGTCGGTGCCGGATACTGACGCATCACGCCGGCTCGCGGGATTTGGCCGGTGATCCCTTTGCCGAGGTTGTCGTGATCCCCCGTGACGAGGACTCCGCCGAATATCGGAGCCGCCATGAACTGGGTCAACAGAGCCACTTCAGCAGGGGTCAGATTCGGAGAGGATTCAATGCCGAAGAACCAGATCTCGTCGTATTTGTTCATGATGTCGAGTGCAGGATCGGTCAGCAGTTTGGCGCCGGCAATGGTCGCAGTGGGATCGCCGCCTGTGCGGTGTGCAAAGTCGAGAGAAAAGTCGACGTAGGAATAGGCGCGAGTCTTCAGCAAGGTGTAGACGTACTGAAGGCCGAGGAACGATCCGCCGTTGAAGCGCACACTGCCATCCGCGTACATCAGGATCCTGACCTTGGCGGGTTTGCGCCACCAGGGAAAGTGCAGGTCCCAATCGATCACTCCCCACCGATGTCGAATCGACTGCTGAAGTAGTTGCCCATCTGAAAATGAATGTGGCATGGGATCCTCCGTTTTATGCTGAGGCGCTCTTCGCGCGCTCGAGGGTGGTGGAAAAAAGAGGTGCGACGCAGAAACGTTGTATGAGCGGTATGCATCGCAGACTGTCGGTTCTCAGTGCCGAGACAGCAAGAACCGCTCCTAACCAGACTGAGGAAGAAATACGCTGTTGGAATAGAGCGTTAACGAGTTTCTGTGCTCGTCCGGGTGCGTGGCGGCGGAATGCTGGGTTTATTGAATCAGATACATCGGCGTATCACTGTCGATACGGAGCGCTGCGGTCTTGAGTGGTCATAGAATTCTGTTCGGCTCAACCGAGGTTGGTGATCTACGAATCGGGAATGGGGCTTTTGAATGGTACAAGGCAAGTGCAGATGGGCATGGCTGAAGGCCTAGAAGCGAGATAACATTCGCGAAATGTGGCCTTGACTCTCCGATCAGCGGCCTCGACCGCCGCCGTTTCCGTGTGAGTGTCCGCCTCCGCCCCTATGTCCGGCATAGCTGCCGGAAGGGCGTGAGCTGACTGACGGGCGTTGTTGCGGGATCGATGGTGAAGTCTGAATGTTCGGAGGGCTGGGGCGCCAGAAATGGTTGGGATGGACCTGATAGGGCTGCGGTTGTGGTGAAGATCGGTGGATCACCGGCGGCACGGCTTGCGGCGAGGGGATGGTCACGATGTCGCCCACTTTGGCAGGCAGCCCCTGTTGGTTGAGCAGGGGGGGCGCTTGACGACTGTGCATGAAAGAGGAAGATGGCACGAGCAACGATCGGCGCGAGGCGAGGCCAGACGCGTGAGGCGGAAGCGTGGGCATCGTGCCGGTCTGCGCCGTGATGGACTGTTGCCCACGCGCGAGGTGGCGATGCCGGGGAGAGAGGCGCTGTGCTTGAAGCAGCAAGCCATTGATGCCGGGTCCTGCCATCCAAGGATAGGAGTAGAGCCCTAGCGTAGGGTAAGCCCAGCTCGTCCAGGCTTGTGAGACGAGGGCCGTGGCCTGCAGGTCGTTCAACATTTCATTCCGCTCTCGGCTCAGTTGCTGAACCTCGTCCGGAGACGGGGCGGCGGCCAGCGCACGGTTGGTGGCGTCCAGCTGTTCCTGCAGCCGGTCGGTTTCGGCGCGGAGGGCCATGAGTTCGCTGGCGGCGCTGTCGTTTTCCCGCAGGGCGGCAATTGCCTGCGCGACTTCATGTGGGTCGATCTCGGCCGTCAAATCGGCACGGATCACGATGCTCTCGTTCTCGATCCTGGTCGTGATGGTCTCTTCCAAGACCTTGACGATGCCTGCTGTGTAACTTCGGATGTCGTCTCGCGTGACATTCAGGTCCCGTACTTCGGTCACGCTCTCCAAATAAGTCGCCACCTGCTCGAGGGCATCTCTCTTGGCGGCTTCAACCGCCAAGCGCACGCCGTCTGCGCGGGTGTCGTGATTGCCCATGTGATATTCGCCGCTGGCGGAGACGGTTCGCACATCGGCAGCGTGCATCGGTGCATCGGCTGTAGCGGGGGGCGGAACCTCGGGAATGGTCGGAGGGAGGTCGAGATCTAAGGCCGTCATCCGGCTGCGATACTTTTCCGGCACAGCGTCGAGTTGGGTCGTGAAGCTCCGGACGCCCGCGTCGTCGGTATAGTCGTAGATGGACGCGAGGCTAGTGGGTGCCGTGACGGCCTGGGCAGAAAAGCCAAGCAGGAAGAGCGTCGCGTATGGCAACAGATTCCGGGAGAGAAACATCGTGATCCCCCGTCTGATTACCTGTTCAGGATAACACAGCATCAGATCGTGATTCTGCACGGAGGGGCTTGGATATGTTGGAGGCAGAAGGGGAGGGTTTTGTCGTCTCTCCGGCGCGCATCGAGCCTGTCTCTGCCGGCAGGGCACCTCACTTTCGAAGGCGTTCCTGAAGCTGTTCGTTGCGACATT
>JACOEF010000668.1 GCA_024998705.1 Nitrospira sp. | reverse complement strand
CGTTGTTCCCTGTCTTTGGTCGCCATCTGCTCAAGCTCGGACCGGTTGAAGTCGGGTATCTCTGGTCCTGGCTCGGGGTGGGGTTGCTGCTTTCTTCAATCGGGCTGATCCGGATGAGCGCGTGGGATTTTTCGAAGCGGCTCGCAGTGGTCACGCTCTCCTGCTCCCTCGCGGGATTGGCCTTGTGGGGCCTGACGTGGACGGATGATTTGCGCCTGGCTGCCGTGCTCGTGGGCTGCATCGGCATGGGCTTCGGCGCGTGGACCCCCATCGCCTGGGGCATCATTCAGGAACTGGCTCCGGCGAGAATGGTCGGCCGCGTGATGGCGGTCTATACGGCCATTGCCACCGCGACATCCATGCTCGGCATGACGGTCTTCGGCTGGGTGACGGAATCGTTTGGATCCGTCGCCAGCCTCGTCGGGATCGGCGGAGTGATGTGTGTCCTGGCAGGGGGGAGTGCCTGGTTTGGGAAGAAGATGGGTGTCGTTAAAATTGGCAAGGCAGATATGTGACCTGCAATTGCCGGCTTGTCTCATGCACGAAAAAAAGCGACAATGCGTGGATGCCACGCCTACGAGGCCGATTGAGCCGTACTCCTCGATGTATTGTGATTGCCGGGCCGAACGGCGCTGGAAAAACCACCTTCGCTCGAGAGTTTCTTCCACGTGAGGGCGGAGTCATCCATTTCGTGAATGCAGATCTCATTGCGAGCGGGCTGTCGCCACTCAACCCGGAATTGGCAGCCCGGCAAGGAGGACGCCTGTTGCTCATGCAGTTGAATCGATTGGCTAGTGCTCGGGTCAACTTTGCTTTTGAGACGACCTTAAGCGGACGGACCTATCTCAAGCTTTTAAAACAGTGGAAGACTGAGGGCTATCGGATTGAAATCGTGTTCCTCTCTCTGCCTTCCGTCGCGCTGGCACTCCAGCGGATCGCCGTGCGGGTGCGTCAGGGCGGGCATGATGTACCACGAGCCGATGTCGTGCGTCGATTTCGTCGGAGTCTGAAGAATTTTCAGATGCTATATCAGAATCGCGCAGACAAGTGGTACCTCTACGACAATTCCGAACCGGTGCCGAGACTGCAGGAGGAGGGACCGTGAAAGTCACTCGAAGGAAAGTGAAACCGAGCGTTGGTGCTGAACAGGTCGGTGCCGCGCTG
The DNA here is from genome assembly GCA_024998705.1 of Nitrospira sp. Classification (GTDB taxonomy): domain Bacteria; phylum Nitrospirota; class Nitrospiria; order Nitrospirales; family Nitrospiraceae; genus Nitrospira_A. The sequence continues at coordinate 220 of JACOEF010000668.1, read as the reverse complement.
CGCCGGGCGGCCAAGGTTGCCCGGAAGACCGCTCGCATGTACGGCACACCCATCTATGTGTGGGAGAACGGTAAGGTGGTAGCAAAGAAACCGTGACGCCTGTATCGGGCGAGATGCCAAGACCAACCCGCTAACCGATTTCCACTCTCACCAAACATGACATTTCCCGCCTAGAGGCAGCTGAGCTGCCGGAAGGTCCCCTTAGTGCCCCATCAGCGCG
>JACOEF010000469.1 GCA_024998705.1 Nitrospira sp. | reverse complement strand
GCGTCGCGGTACCGATCTAGAGTGGACAACCCTTCACGCACGATGTCGGCGCGGCCGACCCAGCACTCGCGCACCCTGGCTCCGACGAGCCGTTCACGCAATTGACGCGCTGCGACTTCTGCTTCCGGCAATTCTGGCATTTGGGATTCTTAAGGCCTCTGACGGACCAGTATGACCGGCAGATTACGCCACGGGGTCGATGGAGAATGCAACTCCAACCGGGAGTCGCCTCGGAGGCATCAGTGCGGACGGGGAGAAAGGGATCGGGCAGAAAGGGATCGGGAAGGAACGCAGCGGAACCAAACCGCATGTTCTGCGACGGTACGGCCCTAGGCGAGTGATGGATTCTCTTGGGTTTTCCGTCGAAGTCGCACGTCCTCGATGGTCTCTTGAAGGCGCGGCAGTGGCATTCCACCTGGGCGCCTGGTCAGCACAAGCTTGACTGCATCGGGATAAGACATCCCCTCGATACAACACAGATAGGCAATCACGACTGACACCGACCGCCCCATGCCCACCCGGCAACATACCATCAACCGATGCTCCGCCACGTGGGCCGCGACCCACTCCACAGCCTCATGCAACGCTGCTACCGTGGGAGCACCAAACTCCTTAAACGGAATCTTGGCATAGACAACCCGCGAGGGAACCGTCACATTTTGCTCCTCCGCAACCATGAGAACAGCAGTGACTTGCGGCGGCGGATTCCTTGCGTCATCGGCATTACCGACGAGCAGGCGCTTGTTGATCATGTGCATCGTGTCGTTAGTATAGGGGGTGCGGCCTACCGGTCAAGTGAATCATCATAATCCGGGCACAACGGTTGAACATCGTTCAAATCGGTGCGTATACTCACCTCCGTTAGTGGAGGAAGAAGTGATGGCTCACACGTCCCTAGAGGTAGTAGAACAGCGGCTGGCGAGTGTCCAGTGCGCAATCTGTAAAACCAATACCTTCGGTGTCGATCGGCGCACGTTGCAGCCGGATGGAGAATGCCGCGGCATCTGCTTGAAATGCCGGTACAATTTTCCGGTGTACACGGATATGGAGTTTTACCTTCGAACTCAACCGGATGTACCCTATCGTCTCAAAGAAATTTCCTGCCCCAAATGCCAACATCGGGGCGTCACCCTTGATTTTCGTATCACGATGTCCGTTCGCGAGGCCATCTATTTCGTGACCTGTAGCGCCTGCCAGACACCGTTTCCTGAACGTTCCTCGCTGGAAGCGTTTGAATAGCTCTTACGGACGCAATTTGATGTATACTGGGCCTACTATGAGTACCACACCAACTCCTGAATCCCCGAACGCTCCCACCCCCGTCACTCAGGCCGAAACAAAGCCTCGCAAGGAAATTCCCCTCATTGCCATTCCGAACGATCAGGATATGATCGCGGCAGAAATGGCCGAGCTCTTCGATGAGGATCGCGTTTCCCATCAACACGGTTCGTCGGAACCGGAGGCGGACTAGGGGCATCAGGCGGGACGGATAATCTGCACGTGGCCAGAAGCGAGAATTCGGCCGACCATGGCCGGTCGTCCTTTTCGCTCCTTTCGAACTATGTCGCTGACCCGGACGATCGCCCCACGATGCCAGTCATCGAAGGGCGCGTTTGACGCCGACGCCTCCTTATCTTGGCGCCCGACCTCTGATCGACCGGCTTGATCGCAGAACCAGACACGCTTCTCGCCCTTCATGACGCGCAACTCGCTCACCACCCGATGGTAATCCGGACTTCGCGGCACGAGCGTCTTGCCATCCTTGCGCAAAATCACATAAGAGAATTTGAGCGCATCCTTGATCAGTCCGACTTCCCGATCCACTTGGGCAATCCAGGCCGGGGTCTCCCACTTCCGCTCCTCATGGCACCAGTCATCGGGTTTGACTAGTGCGGGACAGGCACCATCGTGAAGACAGGGGGCATAGATAGAACAGCGCTGCTCCGCCAATAGATTGTCCCGCACTTGATGTAACTGGCGCGATGCAGCCCGCGAGGCTGGTTCCATCAACATCAGGCTCCCTTCAGGAGCCAAACAATTCAGCAATTCACCGACTAGCGCCGTCCTTTGGCCCACAGGATCCGTAGCCTCAACAAATAATTCGGAAAGAAGATTTTGCAGAATAATGAGGTGATAACCATCCTCCCCACGCTGCTCCCGAATGGCTGACGGCAGGGAACGTTCGAGATTGCACTGAATTGTCTGCAACGGGGACAGGGGCTGACTCTGATGCTGTCGAGTGTAGGCCTGCCACATTTCCGCACACAACCTCAAGATTTGAGGCGAATGATCAACCACCGTCATGTGAAGAGAGGGCAGTTGCCCCACGAACCTTGAGAGGCACCAGTCGAGTATGCCAAGCGCTCCGGTTCCAGGGCCACCACCGATGTCCAAGACCCGAAACTCCTGATTCGGACGAGAAGGAAGCATCGGGTGCAGCTCATCTAAAAGCAGCTGCACTTTAGCGAGATTCACGGGCACATAGTAGGCCAAATAGCCGTCTCGCAGCTGAGGATCCTCGAAATAAGCCCTTCCCCCTCCCGCCCCAGTGCGTGTGAATAGTTCGGAGAGTTTCGACACTGCATCAATGATCGATTGTGGAGGATCCTGAGCCGAGTCCAGAAGATCGAACTTAGCCACGGTCGCAATGACACTCATGATTCTCGGTGATAGTTGGTACATAAAGACAGACCCTCGGTTGACCCCCTAAACAAGGCTGGGGTATTCTGACAGTAGAAGGAGCACCTCACATGACCGACCCTATTTTACAAGCCTATCGAGAGGTTGAAATGGCCATGGAGCGCTTCACGCTCGTCCTGCATGACCATGTCGATCATCTTCGCAAAACCGAAGCGCCTGGGTCCGACAAGCTGCATCGCATGGCCAATGGCACCAAAGCCATGCGCGACAGCGCATCGATCTATCTATCTTATGCCAAATATGTGGCTCACGGGATGCCGGAAAGCCCCGATCTCGTCGAGGAAGATCTCCAGGGCTAAGGAGAGCCACATCAAAGCGCTTCCTAAATGCACAGGGCCCGTTCGGTTCTCCCGAACGGGCCCTGTTATTTTAGCGCAACCGTGCGTCTCAGCTTAAATGCTACGCAGGAAATGCCCCATCGCCTCACTGTCAGAAGCGGAAGCGCCCATGACTTGAGAAGTGGCCACATTGG
>JACOEF010000340.1 GCA_024998705.1 Nitrospira sp. | reverse complement strand
TGCGCGGGGGCGAACTCCTGGGCGCGTTGACGCTCTCACGGTTCTTCGCGATTCACGTGTTATTCCTTCCTGCGATTCTGGTCGGCGGGATTGCCCTGCATCTCTTCGTGTTGCGGCGAGTCGGGCCGGCCGGACCGTGGACGGACGATCGGGCGGCGCTCGGCAGTGAAACCTTCGCGCCCCGCCAAGTCTACATGGATGCGGTTGTGATCGCTGCGGTGTTTCTCATCGTCGCCGCGCTGGCGCTCAGTATTCCCTTGCCTCTGACGGATAAAGCCAATCCGTCGGATACGAGCTTCGTGCCGGTGCCCGAATGGTACTTCCTGTTCTATTATGAACTGCTGAAATACGTGCATGGACCGCTGGAGCCGCTGGCGACCTGGGTCCTGCCTCTTTGTGTGATCCTGATCATGTTGTGTTGGCCGTTCATCGATCGTAATCCCGTGCGCAATCCCATTCGGCGACCTGTTGCTCTGGGGAGCGGACTGTTGTTTCTGCTGGTTGTGTTCGGTCTCCTGGGTATCTCGATGAAGAACCTCTATGCCGTGCCGAGGACCGACCCCGCCGTCGCACAGGGGCGAGCGATCTATGCTCAGTTGGGTTGTGTCGGCTGTCATCGCATTCATGGTGAAGGGGGCGCCGTCGCTCCTGACCTGTCCACGATCGGGGACACGAGACCGGACCGGGCCTGGCATCTTAAACATTTTCGCGATCCGCAGTCCGTGTCGCCGGGATCGTTCATGCCGAAGTTCCCGCTCACGGATCAACAGCTCAACGACTTGACTAGCTACATGTTGAGTTTGAAGAGAGCGACGTAAGGCGTAAGTAGAGGCGTCTGTTCCTGGACAGCCGAATAGGGAGAAGCGTTATGCGAACAACCGTTACGTTGAGCCTCATGATGCTGTTCGCGCTGGGGGTGATCCCAATCAGCCTGGCCGCATCCGGAAAGGGGAATCCTCAGGCAGGTCAGAAGCTGTATTTGGAGAGTTGTCAGAACTGTCATGGGCCGACGGGAAAAGGCGACAGCGACATGGCGGCGTACCTGACGCCCCCGCCCGCCAATCTCACCGCCAAGGCGGCCCAAGCGAAGACCGATGTACAACTGCGCAAGATTATCCTGGAGGGGCGGCCCGGTACGGCCATGGCCGGGTATGCGGGTACGTTCGAAGAGTCTCAACTGGCGGACTTGATCGCGTATATCCGGTCCCTTCAATCGTGAGGCTCGATGAGGGGAATTGTGTCTGGGATCAGCATCCGTCGGTGGCTTGAAGGGGCGACCCGCGAGCCTCGAATCCTATCCTCAAGAAGGAGTTCTCCCTGTTTCGGAAAAGGGGCGGAGGGGAAGTCGGCAGATTTCATCCTGCATAGGTCTCCGGGCCGGAGAGGCCGTCTCGAAGGAGGGCTATCATGTCGATCAAGAAGGGGCTCGCTGGAATGGGGGTTGCGCTTGCTCTGTTCGGAATGGGGGGGACTGGTTCAGCCGACACGCCATCGGCGGGCAGCGTCCCGCTGGAAACCGTGGTGGACTATCTCCATTCGGTGCTGGAGGCAGACCGGACGTTTTATACCGTTCATGTCGTAGAGCGGATGCAGCGGAGAGGTGTGATCGAATCGTCGGAGAAATGGCGCGAGGTTAGTGCTCTTCCGCTTCCGGCGCAATTTTTTCAAGAAGCATCGAGCCTGGCCACGCTGACGGGAAGCTCCGTGCGGTATCGTTTGATCAGTCTGAATCCGATCAGCAAACAAAACGGGCCTCACAGCGACTTCGAGCGCAAGGCGCTTGAGGCGGTCATGGCACATCCCGACCAGCCGTATAAGGGCCCGGTCACGGAGGGTGGTGCACGATACTTCCAGGCCGTCTATGCGGATTTAGCGGTTTCGCCTGTCTGCGTGAGTTGTCACAACGCCGATCCCCGCAGCCAGAAACGGGACTATAAACTTCGGGATGTGCTCGGCGCGGTGCTGATCTCGATTCCGATGCCGGAGTGACCGTAGGGCGTCATTGTAAGGATCTGTGTGTCGTGGCGGATCGGCGACCCCCGCAGAGGCGGACCATGTCGGATGAGCATCGCGACGGATCGATTGCTCGACGCCGGTTCAAGGAGACATTCATGACGAAATCCGGACAAACGAACAAGCCGAACAACCCTCCTGCCCAAGCCGAGACGCACGAGACGCCGTCGATCAATCGCCGGAGCCTTCTTGCCGGCACCGTCGGGATGGTCGGCGCGATGATGATGCGGACGGCTGCGCAATCCGCCGAGGCGGTCGCCCCAGTTGTGCCGGGTGATGCCACCCGAGTGCCCGGGGCTGCTCCGACGGCCTATGGGCAACGCTCACCGTTTGAGCAGGCTGTCCGCGTCCCGCGTTCATGGTGGGCGTCTTTGACGCCCCTGCAAGCGTCGCACGGCATGCTCACCCCATCAGCCTTGCACTTCGAACGGCATCACAATGGGGTGCCGCTTATTCATCCGACGGCCCACCGGCTCATGATTCATGGGTTGGTAGAACGGCCATGGGTCTTCACGATTGACGAACTAAAACGATTCCCTTCCGTCTCACGGCTGGCATTTATCGAATGTTCGGGCAATTCCGCGATCGAATGGCGGGCCCCAACCGGACAGACTGTGCAACAGACCCATGGTCTGACGAGTACCAGTGAATGGACGGGCGTGGCCCTGAAGACCGTGCTCGGAGCACTCGGGGTCAACCCCGAGGACTCCTGGGTCTTGGCTGAAGGCGGCGATGCAGCGGCCATGACTCGCAGTCTCCCACTGGCGCCGCTCCTGGAGGAAGCGCTGCTTTGTTATGCGCAAAACGGAGAACCGCTTCGCCCTGAACAGGGCTATCCCTTGCGTTTGCTTGTGCCGGGCTGGGAAGGGAATACCTGCATCAAATGGCTCCGGCGGCTCAAGCTCGGCACCGCGCCCTTCATGACTCGCGAAGAAACGTCGCAATATACGGATTTGATGCCGGATGGCACGGCGCGACAATTCACGATGGTCATGGAGGCGAAATCAGTGATCACGTCACCGTCCGGCGGCCAGCGAATACACCCCGGGTCGATCGAGATCAGCGGGTTGGCCTGGAGCGGCCGAGGCCGTGTCGCGCAGGTGGAGGTAAGTACCGATGGGGGGCGTTCCTGGCAGGAGGCGGTTCTGCAAGACCCGATCCTTCCGAAATGCCATACCCGATTCCGTTTGCCATGGAGATGGAACGGCCAAGCGACGATTGTGCAGAGTCGCTGTCGCGATGAAACCGGCTATCGGCAACCCAGCCGGATGGAATTGATTGCGGTGCGTGGAGTGAACTCCGTCTACCACTACAATGCGATTCAGAGTTGGCAGATTGCGGCCGACGGGCAGGTGATCAATGTACATGCGTAACGTCCTGATCGCGGGGGGGCTGGCCATTCTGAGTGCGCAAGGGATCTGGAATAGTGACGCGGCGGATCGCAGCGAATCGACCCAGGCCCAGGCCCCTGAGTGGGGTCGGGCTGCTACGGAACGCGACATTCAGCCGTGGAACATCGATATTGCGCCGACGGGGGAAGGGTTGCCGAGTGGTCGTGGAACCGTCAAGCAGGGGGCGGCGATCTTTGCCGCTCAGTGTGCCTCCTGTCATGGGCCGACCGGTCAGGAAGGCCCGATGGACCGCCTGGTAGGAGGCATCGGCACCTTGCGCGACCCGAAGCCGCTGAAAACCATCGGCAGTTATTGGCCCTATGCCACGACGTTGTACGACTATGTGCATCGCGCCATGCCCTTCTCCGCGCCGCAAAGCCTCTCGCCGGACGAGGTGTATTCGGTGGTGGCCTGGCTGCTGTATCAGAATGGAATTATTGCCGAAGAGTTTGTTGTTGATGCGCGAGCCCTACCGGACATCCGTATGCCGAACCGCAATGGTTTTGTTCAGGATCCCAGGCCCGATGTCCCACAGAATTAAACCCTGGTGTGTCGTCTGCACAACCACCACAGGAGGCTTGGTTCAGGGTGATGAGGCGTGAGGCTCGATTCAAGCCCCCGCTCCGTGGGTTACTCCGGCTTGGTGGGCCCAGCCGTTAAGCGCTGAGGGGGAACGTGATTCGATACATTCAGGCCTGGCGCCTGAGAGCGATGTCATCCACCTGCGACGCCCGTTGCGGGTGCCCTGGCTGCTCGTCGGCCAAGGCTGATGGCGCCGCAGAAACATACGTTCAATATTCTGAATCCTTTCCACCCAATCTGGCCCTAATCGTACAGTTCTGGGACAATCTGTCCGCAGTGGTCGCTGTAGCACGATGCCGCAGAGAGGCGAGGGGACTGTAGCCTTTGTCGCCAAGTGTAGACGCTCGCACTCTTCTGTCATGCAGGCCAAAAGCCAATTTTCTTCGATGAGCTCATGTCGGTGTGGTATGTAGTTTGCGTGATCATCTACGTATGAGACTCATATTGTTGAGTGCCATGGTGATCGTCGGAGTCATCGCAGGTTGCGTCGAATCGAAGGAAACACGAAGCGGCGCACAGTCTGCGGTGAATCAAGCTGAGCCTAGCACGCTGGATGCCCTCTTCAGCCACCCCTCGCCCGGTTCCATCCCCGGCGGGCAGAGCGGGGAGCAGATCCGGCTGGGGTATGAGCTCGTCGTCCGTACGCAGGAATTCGCGGCGCCTTATGTAGGAAATCGGCTCACCTGCGCCAATTGTCATTTGGACGCGGGGCTCGACCCCAATTCGTCCTCCTATGTCGGTCTCTCGCGGGCCTATCCGGAATATCGTGCCCGGACCGGTCGCGTGGTGACGTTGGCCGACCGTATCAATGAATGTTTTGAGCGCAACCTGAACGGCAAGCCCATTCCGCAAGAGAGTCACAAGCTCCGTGCGATCGTGGCCTACATCGAGTGGTTATCGAAGGATGTCCCGCCCGGCAGCCGGATGGCTTGGCGCGGTATCTCGATGATTCAATCCCCCAAGCCGCCGGATGCGGTGAACGGGAGCAAGGTATTCATCGCCCGTTGCGCGTTTTGTCACGGGGCGGACGGACAGGGCACGATGGCGGCGCCGCCCCTGTGGGGACCACAGTCCTATACTGTCGGTTCGGAAATGGCGCGAGTTCCGGTGGCCGCCTCCTTCATCAAATCGAATATGCCGCGGACCAGGGGGTGGGCCTTGTCGGATCAGGATGCCTATGACGTGGCGGCGTATATCAACTCCCAACCGCGCCCGGACTTTCACGAGAAGGGCCATGACTGGCCGAAGGGGGAAAAACCGGCGGATGTGCCCTATTAATCGCCTAACCGTGCGAAACGCGCCTGGGAACGCGTATCTCGTGACGCATCCTTATTTGTAAAGAATAACGAGAGGTGGCGTGTGAGATATAAGCGGAGGAGGACGAGATGAAACTGAGCGTGGCGTACCAGGGGGGCACCCGCTATGACATCCTCAGCGACCGGCACAGGATTGTGACGGATCAGCCGGTTGAAGATGGGGGAGGCGATGCCGGAATGAGTCCCGTGGAATTGTTTGTCGGTTCCGTCGCCGGTTGTGTCGGGTATTTTGTCGGCCAGTTCTGTGCGCGGCATGATATTTCACGCGAAGGGCTGAAGGTGGAGGCCGAATGGGCGATGGCGGAATCGCCGCATCGAGTCGGGCAGATCATGCTGGCCATTCGCCTTCCCCATCGAGTGACACCGGAGCTGAGAGACCGGCTGCTGAAGGTGGCGCACGGCTGCACCGTGCATCAATCCCTCGCCCTGCCGATCAATATCGCCATTGACCTTAACCCACACAGTCATGTGGGGACGTCGACGTAAGGGTTACCTATGAAGCTTTCTCGTCGCGCGCTGTTCAGAACATTATTGCAAGGGGCCGGGGCTGCGTTGGTCCTGGGTGGTAAGGGGCAGGCGGTCGAAGTCGGGTTGGGCGAGGCGTCCGGCCCGCTTACGGTGCGGGTCACGCGGCCCTTCGATGCGGAAACGCCTGTCCGGGAATTCGCCTCCTGGCTGACACCGAACGAACGGTTTTTTGTGCGCAGTCACTTCGGCCCCCCTTCAGCCGAGTCGGTACAGCCGGATGCCTGGCGACTGACGGTCAAAGGGCTGGTCAAAGAAGAGCTGACGCTCAGCCTGAAAGAACTCCAACAATTTGAAGCCGTCACACTGACGGCTGTGCTGCAATGCAGTGGGAACGGGCGCGCACACCATCGTCCCAAAGTGCCTGGAGTCCAGTGGGAACGCGGAGCGGTCGGCAATGCACAATGGACCG
>JACOEF010000272.1 GCA_024998705.1 Nitrospira sp. | reverse complement strand
TTGAGCCTTCCCTCGGAAGCCGGAGCCGCCGGAAGCGATGTTACCAGTGTAGCCGTGTTGGGCTACGATCCCAAAAAGTATTATCCGGGCCCCGGCCCGCTGGAGGCGGCCGGCCTCGGCGTCACGGTGGGCGAGCAGGACGTGGTGTTCCGATGCACCATGGTGACGGTACGGGGAGAGGCCGCCTCCGGCAGCAAAGATCGGGCAACCGACATCAAGAAGCTTGGGCCACATGTCCTGATGGAGGACGCGACTGCCGGTCTCATCGACACGGAGCAGGCTCGTGAGCTGCTCGAAGCGGTGAACGAACAGCTGGGCTCGGAGTCGATTCAGTTTTACCCCGGATCCGGGCATCGGCATCTCATGGTTTGGGTCGGAGGAAAATCCCGCGCGACCTGTCTCGATCCGCAACCGTTGGTTGGCCGGTCGATTGCTGACGCGTTGCCGAGCGGTGATGGGGCCGACGTGCTGCGCAAAATCATGGATGCGGCATTTTTTATCCTGCGCGACCATCCGGTGAATGAGGAGCGTGAGCAGGAGGGGGGGAAACCCGCCAATTGCCTGTGGTTGTGGGGCCAGGGCCGCGCCGCCGTGTGGCCGCCCCTGCCGGAGCGATACCAGATTGCCGGTGTGGTGGTGTCATCAAGCGATGTGCATCGTGGCGTTGGATTGTGCGCCGGGTTGGATGCGGCCGATGTCCCGCTTGCCGACGGCGGTGAAGCGAATGAGTTAACGGGTTGCGTGCAGACGGCCGTGCAGGAGCTGGCGAAGAAAGACTTCGTCTATCTCCATGCCGGGCTCTCCGACGACGTGCTTCACGCAACCGATGTGCAGGATAAGGTGCGGGCTATCGAGCGGTTCGACGCCCAGGTGGTGGGGCCCGTTCTCGCGGCACTGGCGACGTATCCTGCCTATCGATTGCTCGTTGTGTGTGATCCTGGTCTCGCGAAGGGCCATGGGGCTGAGGTCCCACCGATCTTGTATGCCCTCTGTGATAGTGCCGCCAAGCCGTCGGCTGGAGTCACCAGTCGGTTTCACGAGCAGGATGCGAACATTGCCGGGACCGCACCGCGCGATGCGACGAAATTGATGCTGCGATTATTCCCGCGCGGAGTCTAGAGCTGTGGCACTGATCGTTCACAAATACGGTGGAACGTCCGTCGGTACGGTCGAACGGATTCATCGCGTCGCCGAACGTGTCGAACGCGCTCAGAAAGACGGACACCAGATCGTGGTGGTGTTGTCGGCCATGAGCGGAGAAACGGATCGGCTGCTGAAGTTGGCACATGACGTTACCGGTGCGCCGGATGAGCGGGAATTGGACATGCTGCTCTCGACGGGGGAGCGGGTGACGATTGCGCTGCTGGCCATGGAGCTTCGGGGGCGAGGGGTGAATGCTCGGTCGTTCACGGGCCGCCAGGTCGGTATTCACACCGACAGCGCGCACACCAAAGCCAGAATTTCCCGTGTCACGGCCGAACGGATCAAGGAAGCGTTGTCTGCCGGCGTGATTCCCGTTGTGGCGGGGTTCCAGGGCATCAATGCCAGTTCGGATGTCACGACGCTGGGGCGAGGGGGGTCCGATCTGACGGCTGTTGCGCTGGCGGCGGCCCTCAAGGCTGACCGCTGCATTATTTATACGGATGTAGACGGCGTCTACACCGCCGATCCGAATATCGTGCCGGCTGCGCGACGTCTGGAGAAGATCTCCTACGAAGAGATGTTGGAAATGGCAAGCCTCGGTGCCAAGGTGCTGCAGAGTCGCTCCGTCGAGTTTGCCGCGAAATACTCGGTGCCGGTGGAGGTCAATTCGAGTTTCAAAGAAGGAAAGGGAACGCTCGTGACACGTGAAGATGCCGATATGGAAGGGGTCCTGGTATCGGGTGTGACGGGGGACCGCAATCAGGCCAAGATTACGATTGTCGGTGTGCCGGATCGACCGGGGATTGCCGCGCGCGTGTTCGGAGCCGTGGCCAATGCCAACATCGTGGTGGATATGATCATCCAGAACGTCAGCCAGGCCTCGACAACCGATATTTCGTTCACGGTCCCCAAGGCAGATTTACGGAATGCTGTGGATCTCGTCCAGCGTTTGTCCGAAGAGATCGGGGCCCGGTCGGTTGCTGTGACCGAATCCATCGCCAAGGTGTCGCTCATCGGGGTGGGTATGCGGTCGCATTCCGGCGTGGCGGCCAAGATGTTCGAGGTGCTCTCTCGCGAAGGCGTGAACATCATGATGATCAGCACGTCGGAAATTAAGATCTCCTGCGTCATCGAGGAAAAGTATTTGGAATTGGCCATGCGCACGCTTCACACGGCGTTCGGTTTGGACCGGGTGTCGGCGCCAGCGCTGGGCTAGTCTGCGAAAGGCGATATCGGCCGGTGTGCCGTCTCCTCGACAGGTCCGTCATGACACTGCTACTCTCACACCTATGAAACGTCGCAATACAGCGCCGCGGCGCTCTCGCGGTTCGGAACCTGTTTCGGTGCCGGCTCTCACGGCGGCCCAGGCGTCTGCGCTCGAAATCTACGATACCACGTTGCGGGATGGGGCTCAGGCGGAGGATGTCAGTTTCTCCGTGGAGGATAAGCTTCGTGTTGCGCAACAGCTGGATGAACTCGGTGTGCACTTCATTGAGGGTGGGTGGCCAGGCGCGAATCCCAAGGACATCGAATTCTTTCGCATGGTCAAGACCATACCCTTTAAGAACGCGACCATCGTAGCGTTCGGGTCGACGCGCAAAGCCAGCAACTCGGTACGAAAAGATAAGAATCTCCAAGAACTGCTCGCTTCTGGAACTCCGACCATTACGCTCTTCGGCAAGAGCTGGTCGTTCCAGGTGACGGATGCATTGGGCATTGCGCTCGCCAAGAATCTGGAGTTGATCGAAGACTCGATTCATTATCTTCGGTCCAAGGATCGTCGGGTGTTTTACGATGCCGAGCATTTTTTTGATGGGTACAAGGCCAATCCTGACTATGCGTTGCAGACGATTCGCAGAGCGATTGCCGGGGGCGCCGAGCGGGTCATTCTCTGTGATACCAACGGCGGGACCATGCCGTGGGAAATCCGTGAAATTTGCCGCATTGTGAAACAGGAATGTCCCGTGCCGTTGGGGATTCATGCGCACAACGACAGCGAAATGGCGGTGGCGAACTCGCTTGTCGCCGTGGAGTCCGGGATTCTGCAGGTGCAGGGGACGATTAATGGAATCGGTGAGCGATGCGGCAATGCCAATCTCTGCTCCATCATTCCAAATCTCCAGTTGAAAATGCAGCGGCCTGCCATTGGGACTAAACTGACACGTCTCCGAGATGTGTCGGGCTTCGTGACCGAGATCGCCAACCTGATGCCCAACAAGCGGCAGCCCTATGTTGGGGATGCGGCCTTTGCGCACAAGGGCGGCGTGCATATTCATGCGGTGCTCAAGAATGCGGCGACCTACGAACACATCGATCCCGCCGCGGTCGGAAACCGCCGTCGGATCTTAGTGTCGGATTATGCGGGGCGCAGCGGACTCCTGGAAAAGGTTGAGGCCTACGGCATTTCGCTGAGCAAAAATCACGCGAAGGTACAGGAATTGGTCGAGACACTCAAGGAGCGAGAAAGCCAAGGATATCAATTTGAAGGCGCAGAGGGATCGTTTGAGCTGTTGATGCGTAAAGCGATGGGCAGCCACCGTCCCTCTTTTCAGCTGCTGGGGTTCCGGGTGATCGTCGAAAAGAAGCAAGAGCACGGCTTGCTGCTGTCTGAGGCGACCGTGATGGTGAAGGTCGGCGAGGTGATTGAACACACGGCCGCCGTTGGTGCCGGCCCGGTCAACGCCCTCGACCACGCGCTTCGCAAAGCTTTGGAAAAGTTCTATCCGCAACTTCGGGAAGTGAAACTCCTCGACTATAAGGTACGTGTGCTTTCCGCTGATAAGGGGACGGAGTCAAAGGTGCGTGTGCTGATTGAGTCGGGAGATCACAAGGAGAAGTGGGGCACCGTCGGTGTGTCGGAAAACATCATGGAAGCGAGTTGGCAGGCGTTGGCGGATAGCATTGAGTATAAATTGCTGCTGGCGGATCGCTAGGCGCTTTTCTCCCCCGTTTGGCTCACATAATCCTTGACAGGGCAGGTAACCTCACGTAACTTATGGGGAAATTCTTTGTCTTGGACGCTCGACACCAAGAAGCACTTCCTAAGGAACGACTCTAGTGGATGGCGGGGGGAAAGGCATGAGGAAGGCGGATATAGCGAACGAAATCTTCAAGCAGGTGGGAGTGTCCAAGAACGATGCAGCCGATATCGTTGAACTCGTGCTCAATCTGCTGAAGGGAGTGCTGCAAAAAGGTGACGCGGTCAAGATTGCAGGATTCGGGAATTTTGTAGTACGGAGCAAAGGGGCACGTAAGGGGCGGAACCCGCGAACCGGCGAAGAAATCGGGATTACTCCCCGTCGCGTGGTGACCTTGCGGCCCAGTCAGGTGTTTAAAAAGTACGTCAATTCCTAGTCGCTACCTTGCCACGAGCACACGCAGCATGAGGACCGGTCATGGGGAATGAGCCCAGGCTGGGAAGTAAAGTTTTCTACAAAATCGGCGAAGTCAGCAAGATATCGAAACTGCCGGCTTACGTCCTTCGGTTTTGGGAGTCGGAATTTAGCTTCCTTCGGCCGAAGAAGAGCCGTGGCAACCAGCGTCTCTATGTGCAGAAAGATGTGGATACGGTGCTGGAGATCAAGCGGATGCTCTATGACGAGGGGCATACGCTAGCCGGCGTCAAGCGCTACTGGGCTCGTCGAGGACGAGTCACCGTGAAGAAGCAGGGCTCGCGGAAAGAATTGGCGCAACGGGTCAGGGGCGATCTCCAGGCGATCATCAGAATGATCGATTCTCATTCGTCCTGAACGATTCCTTGTGATGCGGGCGGCTGCGTCCAGTCTGTGGGTACATCGATGTCGTGTGTGTCGGGGCGTAGCGCAGCCCGGTAGCGCACTCGCTTGGGGTGCGAGGGGTCGTGGGTTTAAATCCCGCCGCCCCGACCATCGGCACGATGTTCTCTATCACTGTCAGTGTCCCGAGGGACGTTGATCATTGCGGACGATCCGGTGAGCTTGTTCGAGTGTTTTCCCGCCTCTTTCGTCCCCACTCTTGATCCAGCGGTTTCGGTACTCCATTTTCACGATGCGTGCGAGTCATGAAGGAGCGGTTGTGGCGCGTGTACGGATTCTTGTGACCAATGACGATGGGATTGCGTCTCCCGGGATTCACGCGGTCGCGGCGGCATTGGGTGCATTGGGAGAGGTATGGATTGTCGCTCCCGATCGGGAGCGCACGGCCGTCGGACACGCGGTCACGTTGCATAAGCCCCTTCGTATTACCAAGATGGCGCCTCGCGTATTTGTGGTGAACGGGACGCCGGTGGACTGTGTCAACTTGGCTTTGGTGAAGGTCTTGCCCGGGCTGCCGTCGTTGGTTGTATCGGGGATTAACCGGGGGGTGAATCTCGGCGATGATGTGATGTATTCCGGCACCGTGTCCGGCGCTCTAGAGGGAACAATCCTGGGAATTCCTTCAATTGCCGTGTCTCAGGAGGGTGACGAGACGTTCCGGTTCGAGGTCGGAGCCCAATATGCGGCCCGAGTGGCCGCCGAGGTGTTGCGGCATGGATTGCCGCCCGAAACGATCTTGAACGTGAATATTCCGAATGTTCCGGCACGGTCGATCAAAGGCGTGAAAATCACCTGCTTGAGTCGGCGTCGTTTCAATAACCCCATCGTTGAAAAAGTCGATCCGCGGGGTCGTAAGTATTATTGGATTGCCGGCACGCGCCAGTCGTGGAGTCGCGAGAAGGATGCCGACCATGAAGCGCTGGAGCAGCGCATGGTGTCGGTGACTCCGATTCATCTCGACACGACCCATCATGAGGTGTTGGAACAGTTCAAGGCATGGGAGCATCCGCTCTCGCGACCTTCCGCGCGTCCGAAAGCGGTGAAACCGCATGTTCGAAGGAGAGTCCAGGCGTGACCGGACTGATCGAGTGGTTGATAGAAGTGCTCGGCCGATTCGTCATTGCCACGATTTCGACGTTTGGCTACACGGGCATTGTCATCACAATGGCGATCGAAAGCGCCTGTATCCCGCTGCCGAGTGAAATCATCATGCCGTTTTCAGGCTACCTGGTTTCCACCGGCCAATTCTCGATGATCGGCGTAACCCTTGCCGGCGCAATCGGTAACGTGCTGGGGTCGTTGGTGGCCTACTACGTGGGGGTGTGGGGAGGGCGGCCGTGTGTCGCGCGGTATGGCCGGTACTTCCTGGTTTCCCAGCATGATATGGAGTTGGCCGACCGGTGGTTTGCGAAACATGGAGAGGCGGCGGTGTTGATCGGCCGTCTCCTGCCTGTCGTTCGAACGTTCATCTCGCTCCCGGCGGGGATTGCGCGCATGGACGTCAAGAAGTTCGTGCTCTATTCATTTGTCGGCGCGCTTCCCTTTTGTTATGCGTTGGCCTATGTGGGTCTGAAGATGGGAGAGCACTGGAATCAATTGCGCCAGTATTTTCATCATGCCGATCTGGTGATTGGATTGGCACTTGCCGTGGGCCTCGGGTATTTTCTCTGGTCTCATTGGCCGAAGCGTCGTCCGTCTATGGAGTAATTGCGTGTCATGTTGCGTGTCTACAATACCCTGACCGGAAGCAAAGAGCCGTTCGAACCATTGGTGCCTGGAAAGGTCCGCATGTATGTGTGCGGGGTGACGGTCTACGACTATTGTCACATCGGACATGCCCGGAGTGCGCTGGGGTTCGACGTGTTGCGTCGGTATCTGGAATATTCAGGTTTTGTCGTCGAGTTTGCCAAGAACTTCACCGATGTCGATGACAAGATCATAAAACGGGCGAATGAACA
>JACOEF010000485.1 GCA_024998705.1 Nitrospira sp. | reverse complement strand
GGCGCATCGCTTAGAGCCGGTATAACTCCGTATATTTCGCGTCGAGGTAGCGTAGAAACGGTTCCGGGTTCACCCCGCCGCCGGTGACGCGGCGAGCCAGATGATCAGGGGTGAACATGCGTCCCCACCGGTGGATTTTCTGTTCGAGCCACCGTCGAAGTGGGAGGAGGTGCCCTGCTCGCATGTCCTCGTCCAGTTGTGGCAGTTCCTGCTGTGCCTGTTCAAAGAACTGCACGGAATAGAGGTTTCCCAGGGTGTAGGTCGGAAAGTAGCCGAAGGCGCCCATGGACCAGTGCACATCTTGCAGGACACCGTCGGCGTCCCGTTCCGGCACGATACCCAAATACGACCGCATTTTCTCGTTCCAGAGGGCGGGCAGATCATCGGGTTGTGCCCGTCCCTCAATGAGAGCCTGTTCGATCTCGACGCGTAACATGATGTGCAAATTATAGGTTAACTCGTCGGCTTCGACGCGAATCAGCGAGGGGCTGGCCCGGTTGATGGCAGCGTAGAACCGGTCGAGGGGCACATCCGCCAACTGTTGCGGGAACGTATGCTGCAGCATCGGGTAGAAGCAGTGCCAGAACGCACGGGAGCGGCCGACACAATTTTCCCAGAGGCGAGACTGGCTTTCGTGAAAGCCGAGTGACACGGACTCGCCCAGGGGGGAGCCATAGTATCGAGGGTCTAAGCCTTGATCGTACAGGCCGTGGCCCCCTTCATGGATGCAACTAAACAGGCACGAAGGGAGATCTCTCTCGAAGACCCGTGTCGTCACCCGGACATCGGTTGGATGAAAAGAGGTCGTGAACGGATGGGCCGAGAGGTCGAGCCGCCCGCGTTCGAAGTCGTAGCCCATGGCGGTCAGCACCAGCCGCCCGAACTCGACCTGCTTGGCCTGGTCGAAGCTCTGGCGCAGGCAGCGGTCGTCGATGGTGACGCGGCTGGTTTGAACGCGCTGTAAGAGCGGGACGAGGCGTTCCCGAAGTTGGGCGAACAGCGGCGTCAGTTGGGCGATGGTGGTGCCCGGCTCATACGTATCCAAAAGCGCATCGTAGGGTGAATCTCGGTATCCGAGATACTCAGCTTCCTCACGCTTGAGGCCGAGGATCGTTTTCAGCGAAGGCAAGAACTTCGCAAAGCGACTTTCTTCCCGGGCGCTCACCCAGGCCTGCTGAGCCAAGGAGCATTCGCGGCTGAGGCGGATCACAAAGTCGGACGGAAGTTTCTTGGCCCGGCTGAAGTCGCGCCAGGTTTCTCGCAACAGAGACCGGGAAGGTTCATCCCAACTCTCGGCGGCCTGTCCGGTCGAGGGATCGATCCATGCGGTCAGCAGTGCTTCGAGCTCGGTGGACACGAGCTGCTGGTGAGCGAGGCCTTCCAGCGTCGCGATTTGCTCCGCGCGTGCCGCTCCGCCGCCAGCGGGCATATATGTTTCCTGGTCCCAGGAGAGTACCGCGGCCGCGCTTTGGATGCGCCGAATCTCCAGCAAACGTGTTGTCAACGGTTCCAATGTCGCCAGTGTCTTCACCTTCGAGCTCCTTCTCCGGGGATGTCCATGGTATGATTCCGCGGCCGGCGCGAATTGTCGCACAACTCTCTTCCGGAGTGAAACCGATGACGGACCTCGTGTTGCCAACGATCGACGCTTATGCGGCTGCCGTTTCATTGCCTGAAACATCCACGCGCCGTGCGCTCCGTGAGGAAACGGAACGGACGATGGAGTTTGCGCGGATGCTGGTCGGACCTCTCGAAGGCGCGTTCTTGCACCTGATGACTCGGCTCGTGCAGGCCACGCGTGTGTTGGAGATCGGCATGTTCACGGGGTATAGCGCCCTCTGCTTTGCGGAAGCGTTACCCGATCAGGGGCGGGTGATTACGTGCGATGTTGATGCCGCGTCGGCGGCGGTGGCTCGGCGATTTTTTGCGCAATCCCCCCATGGCCGAAAGATCGAGATCCGTATGGGGCCGGCATTGGAGACCATGGCGGGACTCACGGGTCCCTTCGATCTCATTTTTATCGATGCCGACAAACTGAACTATGTGAACTACTACCGCCGTGCGCTGGAGTTGTTGTCCCCGCGCGGGGTCATTCTCATCGACAATGTGTTGTGGGACGGTGATGTCCTGGTGGAGCCGCCTCCAGACGAGCGTACTGCGGCCATTCAGGAGCTCAACCGGGTCGTCAGGACGGATACGCGGGTGTCTGCAGTGCTGGCGACCATCCGGGACGGTATTTGGATTATCACGCCGGTGCCAACCGCCTAGACCTGTAGCATACGAGGCTCGTGGTTCGTTGGATGCCACGTGTGTCGTGAATGAAGGCAATCCGCAGATGCAGAAACCATCGGTGTTCGCCGCCTATACCGCGCTGACCGCCTCGGCGCTGGTCTGGGGCGGGTCGATTGTCGGGCAGAAGCTGGCGCTGGGCGCGTTTTCGGCAGTGGAGACCTCGCTGTTGCGCGGCTTCGGCGCGCTGGTGATCCTGATTCCTCTCTGGTGGTGGGCCGAAGGTGGTCGCACGACGTTCACCGCTCGCGATCTCAAGTTGCTGTCGCTGCTGGGTCTGGGGGTATTGGGCAACCATCTGCTCACGCTGTTCGGGTTGCGCTACATCGGCGCTGCGACCGCCGGTGTGATTATCGGTGCCAGCCCGGCCATCACCGCATTGCTGTCGTCTCTGCTCGTACGTGATATTCCGTTCAAGACGGTGGCCGCCGGTTGCGCGGTCTCGTTTGCCGGGGTGGCACTGGTGTCCGGGGTCGGAGGGCAGGCTCCGAGCGGAGACAATCCCTGGTTGGGCGGCACCTTGGTTCTGCTGGGATTAGTGAGTTGGGCGCTGTATTCCATCGGCGGCCGGCAGGTGATGGAGCGTCTCTCGCCGCTGACCGTGAATTGGACCACGCTCCTCCTGTCGCTCCTGTTGCAGATTCCCCTGCTCTGGACTGATCAGAAGTTGCTTCTCACTGGTATGAGCGTGGTTCCGGTCTCCGGGTGGCTGGCGTTGCTGTATCTCATCGTATTTGCCACAGCTTTGGGGCAGCAGGCCTGGTTGTATGGGGTGCAAGGGGTCGGCCCCTCGCGGGCCGGCGTATTCGTCAACCTGATCCCGGTGTCAGCCCTCTTATTATCCGCCGTCGTGTTGAGGGAGGCGATCGGCCTCCGCGAGATCGTCGGCATTGTCCTCATTCTTGCCGGCGTTTGGCTGGTCGGTTGGAATCGGCCCGACTGAAGCAATCGATCTAACCTCTGCCCCGACTCCTTGCGGAATCAGTCACGAGAACTATTCGCTCGCCAGATGAGAATGCCTGGGGCCTTCACGCGAGTTGGTGTGCCCGCGACCTGCCGTCTGCTCCATGTCGAGAGATCATCGTTTCCAGGGGATGGCTGTAGTATGATTGGGCCCGCTCATTGCGGTGGCAGGGCTTGCCCTGCCATGAGTGCCTCCGCCTATCGTCGGGGGCAGCCATTATCCTCGATCAGGTTGGAGACGGCCATGGTTGAAGAAGTTGATGATGGGAGCACGCCGGCCATCATCTCGACCACTGCAGCGGGCATCATCACGGGTTTCAACCATGCGGCAGAGAGATTGTTGGGAGTTGATGCCACGCAGGTTGTCGGCCAGGTGACTCCGGTCGTGTTTCATGACCCGACCGAGCTGGTGCGCCGGATGACTGCGAAATCTACCCCATCCGAAATGACGGCAGGACATCAATTTGGCATGATCGTTGAGCGGGTCACGGTCGGGCATGTGTTCGAGGAGGAATGGACCTACGTTCATCGGGATGGGTATCGTTTTCCCGTCGTCCTCTCGGTCAGTGCGGTACCGGACGGCACGGGCCAGGTGGCGGGCTACTGTATGGTCGCGCAGGATAGGCGCGGACAATTGCGTGCGGCGGAAAAGCTGCGCCGGCAGGCTGAGTTGGTGGATTTGGCCAACGACGCGATTCTAGTTCGGGATTTGGAACGGGACACTATTACGTATTGGAACGATGGTGCGGTGCGTCTGTATGGGTGGAGCGCAAAGGACGCGTTGGGTGCCTATATTCATGATTTTTTGAGGACGCAGTTTCCGTTGCCGCTGGAGGAGATTAAGCGGGAATTCTTGAGAAACGGATATTGGAGCGGTGAACTGCGGCATACGACTCGTGCCGGAACGGTCATCACGGTCTCGAGCCGTTGGACGTTGTTGCGTGATTCGGGGGGCGTGCCAAGCGGTAGTCTTGAAATGAATACGGATATTACAGAACAACAACGGGCTCAGGAAGCCCTGAGCCTTGCTCATGAGGAGTTGGAACAGCGGGTCACAGAGCGAACGGCAGAGTTGAGCGAAGCCAATGAGCGTCTTCGCGTGCTCTCCCGTCGG
>JACOEF010000082.1 GCA_024998705.1 Nitrospira sp. | reverse complement strand
CAATGCTGCAGTAGAGCACACTCTACCGCATGGTGCCCCTGCCGGTCAACAGGTCCGCGAGTTCGAGCACACTCCTACCAGCTCGATCGGCGGGCCACGCGAGGCTTGCGGCAGAGCCAGAATGGCTTATACTACGATCTAGAAAGCGAGGTCCCGATGAGAGCCATGATGTTCCTCCTCACACTGTCCCTCAGCCTCCATTCGGTCGCACTGCCATCAAGTGCAGCATCGGAATCCTCGGGCACGGGCAAGACAGGGTCTAACCAGGGGCTGACCCTCGACGACGTCGGACGAGGGCTGAAGAGTGCGGCGAAAAATATCGAAGAGGAGATCCCGAAAATCGGGCCGGCGATCGGCAAGACGTTCAAACAGGTGACGGGCAGCGACAAGGGAACTGACAATTCCCCCAAACCTTCCAATTCCCAGAACACGACCAAGTCAAAACGGTAACGACACAGGCGACCCTGCTCGCCACGAACGTGCGTGCACATCTCCCAAAACCTATGATCATGCGATTGAAACCGTTGCCCCTCCTCCTGGCAGCCACCGTCGCGTGCACCTCCACGCAGCCGACAACCTGCCCTCCACAGGAACATCCGGTGGTGCTGGATTCACTGTACTTCGGTACGGCGAGACCAGACGGGGTCGTCCCTGCCCAAGAATGGGAGAGTTTCCTTCGTGACACAGTCACCCCCCACTTCCCTGAGGGACTCACATCCTGGACCGCTTCCGGACAGTGGACAACTTCCACGGGAGCGCTAAGACAGGAGGCCTCCTACATACTCCAACTGGGACACGATGCAACGCAGGAGAAAGACCAGGCAGTGCACCACCTTATCGAGACATACAAGCGCCGGTTTCGGCAAGACGCCGTCATGCGAATTCGATCGTACGCCTGCCGTTCATTCTGAGAGAAACTGCGCGTCGGAGGAAGCTGCTGGAAAGAGTGAGGCCGGAGGGATGATCCATCAACCTCATCGTGCGGTGAGGAGTGAGGAGAGTGATCGCCGGGCATGATGCGAGGAGGGCGGGCTCATCATAGATGACACACCCTACTCGTAGAACGGTCGTGAGCCTGCACACGAGTGCAGGCTCAGCCCGCCGGGGCTAGCGCCTGCACCCCCGTCTTCACAGCCTCACGCCCAGGTACGATGCTGTTCGCTCACGTGCTCGCTTCCATTCGCCTTCGCGATGACCCATGACACGTCATCCGGAATCGACACGACCTTCAGCTCGGCACAATGGCCGTTAGCCGCGCCTTGCAGTTCCTCCACGACTTGAACCAGTCGCTTGTCGTCGCGTGGAATCAGCATGCCGCATCGGTTGAGACTCGGCTCCTGAGGGCCAGCCGCCGAAGGCCAGTAAGCGCCTAGGTCAGTCTCGTTGAGCGCATCCGGCTGACCTAACTCACGCAGGCGCAGGAACGCCTTATGGCTCAGACAGAACTGATCATAACTTTTATTGATGACAATCTTTTGCATGACACATGCTCTCTTTCTGTTGCCTATGACAAGCCTGAGGTGGCCCCACAAGAGGCATCAACCTCCTGAACACAGATACGGAATTAGACGGTTGGCTTTGGTTCTTTATACCCAATGTAATTTCCGCTCCAATGCGCATGCCGACGATCGGCCCACAGACTGATTTCGTCCTTATGTCCCTCACCATAACGTTTCTGAAGCACTGCCCCAAACGACACCAGGTTGCCCTGGATTTCTCCAAGATCACTCTCGGTAATCTTCTCCCACTTGGCCTTGAGGGGAGCTTTCAATTGTAGCCAGAACTGCTGGAACTGTTCCTGTGTCATCGCGTTCTCCTTTATGGGTGGCGAACTCAGCGCCACACCGTTGTCAGGGCCGACACGCGCGGACGCATGCCGAGACCTGGTGGCCTAAGATGTAAACTCTGGCGTAGAAGCAGCGAAGACCGGGGAATCAGACGCGCAAGGGAGGAAAGGAGGCGCGCAAGATGAGACAGTCGGCGTGGCTCAACACGTCATAACCCACCCTACAGGGCAGAACCTGCCGTGTCAACGGAGGCTAGACGAGTCGAATGGCTAAGCCCTTGATTCCAAGCGACTTAATTATTTTAGGGCGCACGCGAGGCGGGTTAAGTCGGGCGGTCGGTTCAATGCGAGGCGCACCATATTCCCGGCTACCGCCCGGATGGATGAGTTTGACGGGCGGGAGGTTCACTCCCCACCCGTCAGAACCCCTCGAGATCCTAGACGCTCTCGGTTAGAGCCTCTTGCGCTACAGCGCTCAGGTCGTCGTGACTGTAGCAGGCACGGCCTTTGGCAGAAATTCTTTATACCCGTAGCGCTCGGCGAGATACGCCTTCGCTTCGTCGCTGACATACTCGGTGAACTTGTACCGATCATCTTCGACTGTCTTGGCATCTTCCATGACCTTGTCGGTCGGGATCGCATACTCGATGTTGCACGATGTGTACGCCTGAACATAAGTCGGCCCGATGTCCCGGGCAATCAGCACGGCCTTCTTGATGACGCTCTCCACTCGTCGCGGATTATTCGGCACGACCGTAGCAATATAGGAGCAGCCAGCGACTTTGGCCATTGTGACCATATCCATTTTCTCGAACTTCTTTCCAAGCGGAGCCATCTTCAGCACGGCCCCTCTGGTCGTCATCCCGCTCTCCTGCCCGCCGGTGTTGCCGTACACTTCGTTGTCCAACATAATGGTTGTGAACCGTTCCTTCCGGAACCAGGAATGCAGTACCTGCT
>JACOEF010000159.1 GCA_024998705.1 Nitrospira sp. | reverse complement strand
GCCGTCGTTGCCGAAGACCAGGTCCGGCAAAATCATGCGGCGGGTCCTCAAGGCCAAGGAACTGGGACAAGACGTGGGCGATATTTCGA
Organism: Nitrospira sp.; assembly: GCA_024998705.1. Taxonomy (GTDB): domain Bacteria; phylum Nitrospirota; class Nitrospiria; order Nitrospirales; family Nitrospiraceae; genus Nitrospira_A. The sequence continues at coordinate 6,562 of JACOEF010000159.1, read as the reverse complement.
CGATCGAAGACTGAGACGATTCGTCGTCAAGCCGCATCACCATTTAGTGTGTGCATGGAGGCCGGTCATGCCAAGCGAGAAACAAACGGTTGTGTGGTCGACGGTAATGGGATTCATGTTGTTGGGTGGAGTCATCCCCCTCGCGGCGGCGGAAGACACCAAGAAGCCGACTGAACAGGCCGCACCGGCGGCCAAGAAGGCCCCTGAAAAAAAGGCCGCTGCGAAGAGCGGGGCTCAGAAATCCAAGCCGGCGCCGCTCGCCAAGGGCTCGGCGCCCACATATGCCTCAGCAGAAACAGCCGCGAAAGCACAAGCCTGTTTCGGGGAAGCACCCAAGATTCAATCCGTGCTTCCGGATGAAGCCAAAGCGGGTGAGAAGGTGACGATTTCCGGCAGGGGTTTTGGTCCCGCCGCCTGCCTGCGCTCACTGTCCTTCGGTCCCGGTTATCCCGCTGCATTCACATTCGTCAGCGACAGCAAGATCACCGCAACCGTGCCCACCGGCAGACGCAAAGGCATGGCCATGATGACCGTCACCACCGCGTCCGGTGAAGATTCGAAGGCGTTTCTGGTGAAATAAGAAGGTGTGGTCGACGGCTCAACCCTCGACCACACGACCGACTCATCGGTGTGCGCAGCGACGGCCAACGGGCAGCGCCTGATTGATACCGCACCATTCTGCAGCCGGACATCGTGGAAGGCGTTCCACGAACGGTCCGCGTGAGACGAGCTTGATACACTCCACCCCCTCTATCGACTATCGCTTAGTCCCGTCAGAAGTGCTGTCGCATCATCACCAACCATAGGCATGCGTGGCTGTGCTCGGGGGATGTGGCCCTTAATCGGGGGCAGCAACTGTCTTGATAATCAAGCCGGCTGACCCTCCATGCTTAGCCCCCACAGGCTCCACCGCCATTCGTTTCCCTTGGGCACTACCAGGTTTTTTCGGTGGAGGCCTTCAGCGCCCGAATGTCCCGTGCTTGCTTCATCATCATCTGTTTTAGCCGACGGTTTTCGCCTTCCAGCTGGCGGAGCTTCTTCACCTCGTTGACATCGAGCCCGGCAAATTTCCTTCGCCACTTATAAAAGGTGGCATCCGCGATGCCGTGCTTCCGGCGGAGTTTCTGAATTCCAATGCCCGCTTGGGCATCCTTCAGTACTGCAATAATCTGCTCCTCCGTGTAACGTTTCCGCGTCATGATTTCCTCCCGTGGGCCTCATCTCAGCATCGTCGGACTTCCTAGCCAATGGTCGAGGGTTCGAGGAGAAGGTTCGTCTTCGCGAACGCCTTGCCCTCATAACCAGGCAAATCTGCAATCGGCACCGGGGCCATCACGTTGACCTTGGGAACGAACCCGACGTTGTGAAGGAGTATGATGACCGGCAACAGCAATACAAAAAGCGCCCTACCCTCAGGAGCCAGCGATGGGGCGTGTTGACCAACAGGTTTTTCTCACGCAACGTTACGTAGCGCCACACCTTGAGTTTCCGCAGGATCCAGTCGGCAAATTCGATGGCTCCGCGCATGTGACAGACCCAACCGCAGAACCCGCGCCCCCAGATCGAGATCGATCCTAAAATAAGAATGACCATGATCGCCGCCGCGTTAAAGGTCCCCTTGGCGAGAGAGGGCACTCCCATCATCGCCGTCTTGCCCCAGATCTCAATGCCGAAGACGTGCCAGGAAGTCAGATGAATCGCGATGTAGGCATGCACCGATGCCAAGACGATCATGCGATAGGTGTGACGTGTTGTCGGAACTGGGTTGGCGGAGCGGTGAACCTTGCAGGAGCTGTGAGAATCCACTGGGCGACGATCGATCGTGATGAGCTGAAATTGCGGAGTCGGTGGAGCAGCGATAGGACTCATATATAGCCCCCTCTAGGTGGAACTGTATGTCCTCCTGATCCTGATATGTACTGCGGAACATCCCTCATGAAGAGTGGTAGGGATCGGCGGCCGCACTATGCAGACACAGGCGAAGGAAAGCAGGATCAACGTCTTGCCTCCTTGAATTGGCCAATAACGTGTCGCCTATCGAGAGGAGGTTGCGAATTGAGAAGCGATGGAATCTATATCGCCACATTCAGCCCGCATGGAACTCCATTGGACAGATCACGCGAGCCGAGAAAACTGCAAATCGTAGGTCATCGGCCAGAATCCAGACGCCCTTGCTCGATGCTCAATAGGTGGGATTCGAACGGCGGTTGGGAGCGGTCCTGCTGGAGACCCGCGAGTTCATTGCAGCGCATCCGAGCATTTCCGCACTGTGACACGTGGGCGGAAATACTCAAAGAATTTGTACGCGTGAATCCATTCTTAGGTACGAGTACGACGTCTTGCTGAAGCGACACCCGATGGCATGAGATGCCCTGGATGTGACAAGCGCCTTTGAAGAGGGACCGTCTGTCTGAACTGTAACCGGTTTCAACAGCACTGCGTATGACGTACTCATGAACCCGGAGGCTAATCATGCGCGAGATGATTTCACCCCGGCCTGGCTGTCCTCGCTCCCTGGGGCACGTGACGCATGGTCTTCGCCCGCGTCCATTCGAACGACCATCAAAACATCGTGGTCCCAAAGATGGGAAGGACCTACGCACTCCGGCAGGAACAGGCCCTGGCCGTGACGACGGTCGTCGGCTTCACCGGGCCACTTCCGAGGAAAGACAGGCTGCGGTCCTTTCTCTATCGCGTACGAAGCGCGAGGAATAGCTCAGAGGTCCTTTCGGTTGAACGGGCTCGCCCACATTGGATTGACGTTCGACTGCGACCAAGAGTTGATCGAACGCCTTCTTGAGTCCCCGCAACTCCTCCTCCATCAGTCGGTCAGTGATCTCCGTGAGCGACGCCCCGGTTTGGGCGAACGCGCGCAAGACCACCTTCGCATGCTCGACACCATCGCTGAGTTGGTTGGCAGGACGCTCGCGATCGCGAAACGCCTCGAAGATCGACGGGGGAACCGCAGTAACCGTGTCCGGGCCGATGAGGGATTCCGCACATTTCATGTCACGATACCTGAACTCTGTCGTGCCCGTACTGGCCCAGAGCACCCGCTGGGGCATCGCTCCACGTTGAACCAGTGCGTCCCAGCGTGGGCCGGAGAAGAGTGTCTGATACGTGTGATAGATCAGCGTGGCGTTCGCGAGGGCGATGTTCCCTCGGAGACTCTTGAACAGCGCCCACTCCGCCGCCTGTATCGAACTCGCAAGATAGACGGATATCGCCGTATCTGCCGCCTCATCAAGAGCGCTGACACATACGCTGGCCACACTTGCCACGCTTTCTATGGTGCGCCCTCGTGCCGCCCGTTGCTCCAAACCCAGAAGATAGGCTTCAGCCACGCGTGCATAGGTCTCCTGCGAGAAGATCAGGGTCACGTTGACATTGATCCCCTTGCTAAGAAGGCGTGTAATCACCGGGATTCCTTCCGGCGTGGCCGGCACCGTAATCATGAGATTGTCCCGCCCGACGGCGTCCCAGAGACGTCGCGCCTCATCGAACATGCCTCTGGCATCTCGCGCCAGGCCAGGCGAAACCTCGAAACTGACGTAGCCATCTCGCCGCTTCGTTCGCGCATAGACCGGCTGCAGGCAATCGGCCACGGTTTGAATATCCTCGATGGCCAGTCGTTGGTAACGGGCCTTCGCGTCCAGGCCAGGCTTTTGCCCGAGTGCCGCCAGGGCCTCGGCATAGTCCACACTGCTACTGATGGCTTTCGAAAAGATGGGATGCTTACACGTCACGCCGCACAATCCTTCATCGAAAATCAACCGTCTGAGTGCACCACTGTTTAGGAAGTCCCGTTCGATGGAATCCAGCCAGATGGCTTGGTCGAGCGGGCGACGCGCCGGGATCGGATCCATGACCTGGTTGTACGAGACGTTCATGCAGTCACCTCCGTGAGAAATATCCATATTTCCAGCAAGTGGGCCCGCTCGGCCTCAGCCTACACGGGCCCCTCTTGGAATGGCGTCCACAATGGGATTCGCCCCACGACCGGCCTCTTGCCAGATACTGCGCCATGCCCCAATACGCAGCAGCAATCGGGACATGCTGCGTTCATTCTGAAACGACTGTGTTCTCCACATTGAGCTCAGCGAATCTCGCTCCTCACGCCATCCGTCCCATCCTTGTGTCGTCCACGAACCGTTCCGTCGCCTCATCGAGGCGGCGTCCTTGCCGGCCACGAGCCGGATGGATATACAAGAGCGCCGGGCTGAGGGGCTTCGTCCGGGCACGAGGGAGGGCCATTTCATACGTGACGGGGCGTGCATGATCGGCAAGCTGCAACGCCGGGTTATAGACACTGTTAAATTTCCAGAGCATCTTCAGAAAATTGGTTTGGCCTCGCAGCACATGCCCGGCGGCAATCGTCGCCGTCGACTTGAGCGCCGCCCAGCCCAGGTGTTTGGTGTTGAGGATGCGTTGGGTCTTGACCAGTTCTTCAGAAAACTCAGGCAGAGGCAATTTCGTCGGCAACACCGCGTGTTGAATATCGTACAGCCGGTAATCACGCGTCTGGATTTTTCGCGACTCCGTGACCCAACTTTCCGTGCCGGGATACGGCGTATTGACACTGATGTTGACGATTTCAGGGATCTCCAAACACCACTGCCTGACCGTTTCGAAACGCTGTCGATCCCACTCCGGATCGGCAATTAAATTGATCGCAACCGTGATACCCAGCGAGCGGGCAAACTCCAAGGCTTCGAAATTTCTCCCCAGCGAAATGCGCTTGCGATGTTGCTTGAGGCCCTCCTCGTCAATCGCTTCAATGCCCAAAAACATATATTTCAACCCCAGCGTCTTCCAAAACCGAAACACATCCTTGTTCCGAAGCAGCACGTCCCCACGCGTCTCCAGGTAGTACTGTTTCTGAATGCCGTGCCTCGCGATCGCTTCGCCGATGGCCATCCCATGCTCAGCCTGGATGAAGGCCACATCGTCGACGATAAAGACGCCAGGTTCCTTGATCCAGAGCAGATCGTCAATGATCTTCTCCGTACTGACCGCCCGATAACTTCGTCCATAAAAGGTCCAGGCGCTGCAGAACGAACAATCCCAGGGACAGCCGCGCGTAAATTCAATCGAGGCACAGGGATCCAACACACCGATAAAATATTTGCGCCGATGCCGGAGCAGGTCACGGGCCGGCCCCGGGCCGTCCAGAGTCTCGACAAACTGTGGCGGAGGCCCTTCACCGGCTCGCGTCACACAGCCCGGCAGAGTCGACACCGCGTGAGGGTCGTGCTCGAAGGCCGCCAGCAACCTTGCCACAATGCCTTCACCTTCTCCTTTGACGACACAATCAATGGCCCCCTGACTGTGTTCAAGTATTTCGTGAGCCACGAATGAAGCACTGTGGCCGCCCACAAACACGGCGCTGCGAGGGAGCCGCGCTTTCGTCAGTTTGGCCAAGTCGATGACCTCGGGCACGTTGGGCAAGTAGTTGCAGGAGAAGCCAATCGCATCAGGCCTCCATTCCTCGATCAACCTCACATAATCCTGCTCAGTCTCCGCCTGCAGATCAATCATCCGCACGTCATGGCCGGCCGTGCGAATAGCCTGCGCGACCAGTTCCAGCCCCAATGGTTCAAGCCTCAAGTAGATCTTGGTATACATCAGAGGACCCGGATGCACCGCCAGTACTTTCATGCGATCACCACCTTCCTTTCCAGGCAACATTCCGGCTGATATCCAAAGTCGACCACTCCCTCTGCCGACCTCATCTGATGAAACGCACAGGCCATCGTTCAGTCTCGTCGCACGTCGTCAGCTCACGGCACACCCATGCCTCAGTCAGCATCCTCCGTCGTGTTTCGGCCTGCGGCGCCGGCTTCGTGGTTCTCGCGACTACGAATTCATGAACTACGCCGTCTCTAAGCAAACTAGATGCCTGGAAGGACCGCCACCGGCCGTCGACGAGAAAGCGCGGGAATATCAACAATTCTCGCCTGATGAGCAGCCGATTGGGGCGCGTAAGCCTGTCGTCACGCCTCGTCGACCGTGACGGCGTCGCGAGAAATCGCGACGCCGTCGTCGCCTATCGTGACGATCCGTAGAATAACGACGCTGAGAGAAGGAAGGAGGTGGCCGGATGTACCAGACAGCTCAGAAGGAAGAGGAAGAGGAAGATGAAATCTGAGAGTCGCATGGCAACAGCCACACGACGACAGCCTATCGAGGCCTGGAAGTTGGAGGCGATGCGGTTGGTGCGTGAGTCAACACATCCCGCGACCCAGGCGGTCCGGGGAGTGAGGCTTCCGGACCATGTGTTGTATCGTTGGTGCACTTCGTGAGTATTAGGGGTCAGGTCTTGTAATCAAACATGCACATCCTCCGCCCGCTTCAATCGGCGGCTCACCGTGGCGGCATGGACCCCCAGATGGTCCGCAATCTCGGCCAACCGATACCCGTACTGCCGATAGGCCTGATGGATCACCTGATCCGGATCGCGCTGCCGCTGAAACAGCTCCGCCAACGACGGCCGCTGCGCCTGCGTCTGCCGGCGGGGAATATCGCGGATCACCCGATTCGGTTGGTGTTGCGCCACAAATTG
>JACOEF010000667.1 GCA_024998705.1 Nitrospira sp. | reverse complement strand
GGTATAGTGCAAAAATCTTGGTTACTCCCGACGATCGGTTGCATTTGGAACAGTTCGACCTGGTTGTGATGTAGTCCGGCACGCAACCGGATGGGGTCTGTTCCGGGTGTATGTCCTGCCGCAGGAAGCGATTTTTCTCCAGTACAGCGGGCATGAGCATCGCACCGATGCCATGTGATGAGCTGAGACGATCGTGAATCATCGAGCTCTCCGTCCTTGGTTGCTGTTGCGCGCGATTCCCGGTGTGGGCGACGGCACCCTCCTTAAGCTTGTGCACGCATTCGGGACACCGGATGCGGTATTCATGGCCACCCAGGCGGCTTTGGAGGAGATTGGATGCCGGCCCCCACTGGTCGAGGCCATTCGCCGTGGACCGACTCCTGATGCGATCCGAGAGCTCGACCAAGAATTAGATCAGCTGCAGCGCCGGAAGGTTATGGTGCTGACGTATCTCGATACGCAGTATCCCGCGCCGCTCAAGACGATTCCGGACCCACCCCCGTTGCTGTATGTCCAGGGTTCGTTGCTGGACACCGATCGGCATGCGGTGGCGATTGTCGGTACGAGGAAAGTCAGCGCCGCCGGACGCATCTTCGCCGAAGAATTGGCGCGTGAGCTTGCGAGGATGGGTTTTACGATCGTGAGTGGGCTGGCGCGTGGGGTCGATGCGGCAGCGCATCGCGGGGCTCTTGCCGGTAAGGGGCGGACGCTTGCCGTGATGGGCTGTGGCCTAGATCGGACCTATCCTGTGGATCATCGGCAGTTACGGGAGACGATCGAGCAACATGGCGCGGTATTGTCTGAGCTCCCGTTGGGCGCGGCACCGCACAGCTATCATTTCCCGCGCCGCAACCGCATCATCAGTGGCTTGTCCTTGGGAGTCGTGGTGACCGAGGCGGCGATTGAGAGTGGGTCGCTCATCACGGCGAGATTGGCTGGTGAGCAGGGACGGGAAGTTTTCGCGGTGCCGGGTTTTATGAAAGCCGAATCCAGCCGCGGACCGAATAGTTTGATTAAGGACGGGGCCCGTTTAGTTGAATCGGCGCAGGATATTCTCGATGAATTGTTGCCGCAGCTTGATGCGACGTTTCGCGAGCGGCTTGGTGCGGGAGCAGGGGCTGAGGTCAAGCCAGCGTTACAGTTAGGCACCGAGGAAATGTTGGTGTACGATGCCTTGTCCGTATTGCCGCAGTCGGTCGATGAGGTGATCCGGCGCAGTGGATTGCCGGCCGCTCAAGTAGCGGCTATCCTGTTATCGCTCGAACTGAAAAATCACATTCGTCAATTACCCGGTAACGAGTATGTGCGTCTCACCGCGGGCAGGCATTGAGAGATTAGAGCTGACAGCGCCTCGATATTTGTTATAGTGGGTGTGGTACTCTGGGCGTAGGTACTGAGGAACGTGGAGCCCCATGGCCAAATCGCTGATCATCGTTGAGTCGCCGACCAAGGCGCGCACCATCACGAAATATCTCGGTCGTGGCTATTCCGTCATGGCCTCCGTCGGCCACGTCAAGGACCTCCCGACCAGCAAGCTGGGCGTGGATCTCGACAACGATTTCGAACCCCAGTACGTCACGATCAAGGGCAAGTCGAAAGTGCTTGCCGACATCAAAAAGAAAGCCCAGGAAGTCGACACCGTATTTCTGGCGCCTGACCCTGATCGAGAGGGAGAGGCGATTGCCTGGCATATTGCGCAGGAGTTGCACGGCAAGGGGAAGAAGAAAGACGGCAAAGTCTTTCGTGTGTTGTTCAACGAGATCACGGAATCGGCGATCAAGCGGGCGCTGAAGTCGCCGGGTGAAATCGACATGAAACTGGTCCAGGCCCAGCAGGCCCGACGAGTCCTTGATCGCATCGTGGGGTACCAGGGTAGTCAATTGCTGTGGAAAAAGGTGCGTCGCGGACTCAGCATGGGCCGGGTTCAATCTGTGGCCGTGCGGTTGATTTGCGATCGGGAGAAGGAGCGAGAAGCCTTCCGGGCGGAAGAATACTGGTCTATCGTCGCGTTATTGGCCGGGGACAACCCACCGGCGTTTGAAGCCAAATTGCATTCCGTGAACGGTCAGGATGCCGACATCGGCACGGGTGAGCGGGCCCAGCAGATCCTGGATGCCGTGCAGGGGAAGCCGTTCGTTGTGCAATCGATTGAACGCAAAGAAAAGAAACGCAATCCGGTCGCCCCCTTCATCACCAGCCGGCTTCAACAGGAAGCCGCCAGGAAGCTGCATTTCAGCCCAAAGAAGACGATGACGCTGGCGCAGCAGTTGTACGAAGGAGTCGAAATCGGGGCAGAAGGGGCGACCGGTCTCATTACCTATATGAGAACGGACTCGCCGAGGATTTCGCAAGAAGCGACAGAAGACGCCAGAG
>JACOEF010000146.1 GCA_024998705.1 Nitrospira sp. | reverse complement strand
TCGCGGACGTGAAATGGCCAACCAGGAAATGGGTCGTACGATGATGGCCACCGTCATTAAGGAATGTACGGAAGCAGGAACCGTGGAGTTTGCGCCACGAATGGAAGGGCGGAGCCTGATCATGATTCTGGCTCCCAAATAGTGTGCCGAGCGCACACAAGGAAGGAATGAGAGCATGAAAATCAAAATGAAAACCCACAGTGGCGCGCAGAAGCGGTTTCGACGCACAGGCACGGGGAAGCTGGTTCGTCGGAAGGCCGGCGGTCGGCACTTGCTCACCGGGAAACCGCGCGATCGCAAGCGGAACCTGAAGGGGGCCGTTGAGGTCTCCTCTGCTTCGACCCCAGCACTGAACCGCATTCTTCCACAGTAACCACGATTGTGCCGTGAACAGGATCTGAAAAAGGAGTAGCTCCCGATGCCTCGTACAAAAGGTGGCCCGAAAACACGACAGCGGCGAAAGAAGCGCCTGAAACTGGCGAAAGGCCAGTATGGCGCGAAGAGCCGACTGTTCCGAACCGCAACCGAATCGGTCGACAAGGGGCAGGCCTATGCCTATGTCGGACGAAAGAATCGCAAGCGTGACTTCCGTCAGCTCTGGATCGCGCGCATTAGCGCTGCGACCCGCCTGCATGGCATCGCGTATAGCCGCTTCATGAATGCTCTGAAGAAGGCGAATATTCTCTTGGATCGGAAAGTGTTGTCCGATATGGCGATCCGGGATATGGCGGGATTTGAGAAACTCGTCGGAGTGGCCAAGCAACAGCTCGCAACTGTCGCGAGCTAACGGTTACGTCCGCGCGCACGTTCTGTGAACGGGAGAATCCTGACCGAACGGATTCTCCCGTCACACCTCTTCCAGTAGTCGATCGATCTCCCACTCCAGTGCCACCGCCGGGACTCCGATTTGCCAGTGCTCCAGCACCTCGGGGTGCACTTCTCCCAGCAACCCGATCACCCGCCCGTTTGACACAATCTTCCCAGCTCGACCATCGAGGAATGAGGGGTGATCGACCGGCTCCAGCGTGAAGGGGCGATCCAGGTAATACAGCAGCAGATCCACACAAGAATGAATTTCTGAGAAGTGCGCGCCGGCATGGGCAATCACGGCGCCCAACATCGTCACGGTCCTGGACCCGACATCGGCGCTCGCATCAGGAATAGCCACTTCGCCCACCTCAAACATGCGGTGCGGATAGAACGCCCGGCTTGAGTTGGCTTCCACCTGCAACAACGACGGCGTAATCCACTGACGCAAACAGGAATAGCTGAGGGACATCACATTGTCCACTTCCACCACCTTCGCCCAGTCGGTGCCATCCAGACGCATGCGAGTGCAGAAGTCCTGGTGGGAACCCATGATGTTGGAAATGATCTCCTGGAATTCCAGACCGACCATGAGATGTCGAACCCGGTCGGCCATCTGCTCCAAACGCGACAGTCCACCCACCGTAAACTGCGAAGGCATCACGGGAGCAAACCTGGCGTACCCCTGGCTGATGGCCACATCTTCCACCACATCGACCGTATGCAGCAGATCGTTTCGATAGGGCGGCAACTGCACGGCCACCTTCTGCCCGGCCGCCTTGACCGTATACCCGTACGACTTGAGCGCCGAAGTCACTTCCTTACCACCCAAGGGTTCGCCCAATGCCGACTCGATGGCCTTGAGAGGAATCGCGCGCGGCGCCCCGAAATCGATCGGCGTGTTCCAGCGGCGGCCGAAGCTGGTTTTCACAGACGATTGAATCTCGACCGGCGTGATGACTGCACCGCGATCCGCGAGATTGGCAGCGAAAATATTCAGCGTCAACGCGACCATCGGAAGATCGGTGCCGGTCACTTCGACGAACAGTTCATGATCGCCGACCTGCACCTCGCCGATTTCCCGACTGTTGATGATCGGGGGGAACGACAGTACCTGCCCATTGGCATCTCGCAACACAGGGAGCCGGTCATGGCCACCGACAATACCGCCATACTCCACGCCTTTGGGATGAACCATGAGGATCTCTCGCAGCGTCATCATCGTCTCCATGCCGAGCGGCGTAAACCGCACGTCATCCGGCTTGACCAGATCGTACGACACGGGGAACACAATGGGGGCGAGGCGGTACAAACCGATCGAGACGGAGCGACGCTTGCGCCCAAAAATATCGGCTAACTTTTCCTGGGTCTGAATGAGCTGCGTCAGGCCGGATGCCGTCACACGATACCCGACCGCCGTGCAGGCAGCCACGTACGGACGAACCTGCTCCATCCCCGGCGCCACCACCAGTTTGCCGGCAACTCGCTTCGCCTTCTTGAAGAAAGGATAGGAAATCGCCGAGCCACGTTGCTTGATCCGGATCTGCCTGGCGATGCCTTCGCAGCACCACAAATCGGGACGGTTGCTGTCTTGCAACTCGATCCGAAGCTCGCCGGTCTCTGCATTGTGCCCCTTGAGCTCTCCCTTCACCAACATCAGCCATTGCTCAAGCTGATCGAGCGGAATCCGCGCCGGCTTCTCGTCCGGTCCGGCAATTAAGGCTTCGAGATCGTCTCGTTGAAGGGAAATCGTCGGCATGGTGTCGTCGTCCTAAAAACTTCCGCGCATGGTGCGAATGAATTCAAGGTCGGCCGAGAACAGATCGCGAATGTCGTGAATCCCCAACGCCACCATCGCCATACGATCGAGGCCAAGGCCCCAGGCAATGACCGGCACAGAGACACCGAGCGGAGTCGTCACTTCAGGCCGGAATAATCCGGCGCCGCCCAATTCCATCCACCCCAGCTTGGGATGGCGCACATGCATCTCGACCGACGGCTCGGTAAATGGGAAATAGGCAGGTAAAAATTTGACTTCCTTGGCTTGCGCCACTTCCCGGGCGAACAGATTCAGCAACCCGAGCAGGGTCCGGAAATTAATATCCGCCCCTAACACAATGCCTTCCACCTGAAAAAAGTCGGTGGCATGGGGCGCATCCACCTGGTCGTAGCGAAAACAGCGGGCGATCGAAAAATATTTCCCCGGGACGGAGGCGCCGGCCGCCAATGTCCTCGCTGATACCGCGGTCCCTTGGCTCCGCAACACCAGCCGTTTCGCGCGCTCGGCATCCAAGGGATAGCCCCATCCCGTCGATCCGGCGCCCGTCCCCTTTTCATGCACCTGCGTGACCTGTGTCAGATACGGCTCAGCGATGGTGCGAGCATGGGTCGGATTCTTCACGAAATAGACATCATGAATGTCACGCGCAGGATGAAACTGCGGCATGAACAAGGCGTCCATATTCCAGAACTCGGTTTCGACGAGGGTCCCTCGCATTTCCTGGAAGCCCATACTGACCAGCTTGAGTTTCACGAGATCCAGAAACTCGCGATAGGGATGACGTTTCCCGGCCGCAATTCTCGGGGCCCGCAAACTGATCGTATATTTCCGGAACCGCTTCGTCCGCCACGCACCTTCCTTCAGCAGTTCCGGCGTCAGCTGCGAGACTTCCTCCGCCACGCCGTCGCGCGACAGCTGCTCGGCCACCTCCTGCCCGGAAGGAGTCAACACAAACGACCGGGTTACCCGCTCGTCAATCCGGAACGGCTCTCGCGCATTTCCACGCTTCACCGCATGTTGCTGGAGCACATTCCGAAGTGGTTCGGAAAACGACTGCAACTCCCGCTGGCCGCTCCGCAAGTCCTGCAATAACGAGCGCATGCCCTCGGCCGTCGCACTATTGCGGCCGGTGCTTTCAATGCATCCGCCCTGGACGATCAGGATCGCGCCCTCTTTCTTGAGAGTGCCGACCGCCTTGCTCACATCGGACGGCTCGAGTGCTTCCTTGGCCTGGATATCCTGAATCGTGAGTCGCCTCCCGGTCTGGCCGGCTTCCCGCGCCGCCGACAGGACCCGCTCAATCGGGGAGTACTTCTCGAAAAACAATTCGCCGACGGGCGTCAACGAGGCGATATGCGCAACCGTCTCCGAATGGACGGCGATCAGCGACTTGGCCAACAACCATTCAACAGCCATGCTCAACTGCGACGGTTCCAACCCGGTGGATTCCGCCAGCTGATCGAGCGTGGGAGGCACGCCTGGCTTCCGGGCCAACGCCAGCAGCACTTTGCTTTCGAGGGGATGAAGATTATCCATGAACAAGGGTGTGGTCCGACGCCTCTTCTATCGCTGAGCGGCTGCACTCCTGGTGGTGCGGGCGGCAGGCTCATGTCCGGCTCTCAGTGCCATAATGGCCGCGGCATAGTCGTGACTGGAAAAGACAGCCGACCCTGCGACCAGCACCTCGGCGCCGGCGGCGAGAATCTCTGTCACGTTATCCGGCTTCACACCCCCGTCCACTTCCAAGAGCGCCCGGCTCTGCGTGCGATCGATCAACGCGCGAACCTCCGCGATCTTCCGTAACGACGAGGGAATAAACTTCTGCCCGCCGAAACCGGGATTGACGGACATGATGAGGATGAGATCGGCGTCGCGGACGATTTCCGACAGGGTCCCGGCCGGCGTCGCAGGGTTTAACGTCACCCCTGCCTTCACACTGCGTTCTTTGATCGACTGAACGGTTCGATGCAGGGGCGGGCAGGCGTCCACATGCACGGTCAGATAATCGGCCCCCGCCTCGGCGAACTCCCCGATGAACGCATCCGGATTCGTCATCATCAGGTGCACGTCCAACGGCAGGGCGGTGACTTTTCGCAGGGCTTCGACGATCGGCGGGCCCACAGTCAGATTCGGGACAAAATGCCCGTCCATGACATCGATGTGCAACCAGTCGGCTCCGGCTTCCTCCACCCGCGCCACCTCTTCGGCCAGGCGCGCAAAGTCGGCCGACAGAATGGAGGGCGCAATACGTATGGTCCGACCAGCCACTATTCGCTCCTCCGCACACGGGCGGCGAAAAACAGATCCATCCTGTTCATATTGGCCATCGTAGATAGATCCCCTCGAGGGGTCACGAACGGCAGTCCGGCTGGGGGCAACCAGGGCGCGATCGACTCACGCTGAAATTGACGATGAGACTGACAAAACTCGTCGATAATCGACTCGGTTTCTTCCGGCTCAATCGAGCAGGTACTATAGACCAACACCCCACCAGGCCGCAAGAGACGGCTCGTCACCGCGAGCAATTCCATCTGCATCTGCCGGTGCTGCCCGATGGACTCCGGCGCCTTATACCACTTCCCTTCCGGGTGACGCCGCAACACACCGAGTCCGCTGCAGGGAGCATCCAGCAAAATGCGGTCGAACGGTCGAGACAACATCGGATGGGACGCCATCGCTGTTCCAACCAGCGCTCGCAGATCACCGACCAAGGGCGTCAGGATGGTCACTCCGAGACGGCGACAATTGGCCATCACGAGATCGAGCCGTGCCGAAGCCCGGTCCACCGCCACGATCTCGCCCCGATTCTCCATGAGCGCCGCCAGGTGCGTCGCCTTCCCACCAGGCGCCGCGCAGGCGTCAAGTACGCGTTCGCCCGGCTGCACATCCAGCAACAACGGAATCAGCTGACCGGCTTCATCCTCTACGTAAAAATGGCCCTCCGCGTATCCCGGCAAATCGACAACCGAGACGGAGCGAGCCAGCTGAATGCCGACTGCGCTGATCGAGGTCGGGCCGGCTTCCACCTGTGCCGCAGCCAAATCGGCCAGCACTGCAGCGCGCGATGTCCGAATCCTATTCACGCGTAACGTAAGCGGAGGCACCTCTGCCGATGCACGGCACAAGGCCTCAGCCCGCTCGGCTCCCCAGCGAGAACACCAACGCGTCACGAGCCAGGTCGGACAGGAATACCGCACGGCCAAGGCCGCAGCGGGATCGCTTCCCGCATCGGGCCATGCCGGTTCGGGTGCTCGAAGCAGCGCTCTGAGCACCGCGTTCACAAAGCCGCTCCAATCCCGACCCAGGCGACGACTCTGCTGCTTCGTCATCTGCACAGATTCATTCACCGCGGCGGAATCGGGAACCCGGTCTAAGTACAAGAGTTGATAAGCCCCGAGGCGAAGAATGGTCTGGACCAGGGTAGGAAGTTTCGTGATACGCCGATCCGACAACAGACCCAATCGCCAGTCGAGCGTGGCGCGATACCGCAGCACACCGCGCACGAGCTCGACCATGAAGGCCCGATCGCGCAAATCTAACGCCTCGCGTGACGACACCTGATCGAACAGGTCGTCTTCCGCCATGCCCACTTTGTCGATCGTCAGCAGAGCCTTCATGGCGGCGCGGCGTCCGGCAGATACACCTCCGCCTGACTGTGAGGGGCGCAGATCAAATGCCATGTTCGAGAAGAATGATCATGGCGAGAGGATGGTCAATAGCATGCGACCGATGGGCTCGCGACTAGCCCTGTGCAGGAGGAACGGCGGCGAGACTGATGCCCTCCACCAGACGATGACCGGCCAGGTACTGCGCAATCGTCATCCGTCGGCTATTGGACGGTTGAATGTCGACCAGCTGGACTGTGCCGTCCCCGGTCGCGACCTCGACCCGATCCTTGCTCACCTTCGTCACCGTCCCGGGAACGGCACCGGAAACAGCCGCTCCCACCGCCACACGCCACAGCACCCACCGTTCCCCGTTCACATACGTATACGCGCCGGGCCAGGGGGACAAGCCACGCACACGATTCGCAATCTCCGCGGCCGGCAAGGTCCAATCGACCGCACCGTCTTCCTTCTTGAGCAACGGTGCCATGGTCGCCAGGGCATCATCCTGCGGTTGCGGCATCAGCGTACCCGCCTCAAGGCGACGGAGGGTCTCTACCAACAATCGTCCGCCGACTTCGGCCAGCCGAGGTGCTAGCGTGCCGGCCGTATCGTCGGCGCGAATCTCCACCTTTTCCTGCAACAACATGTCGCCGGTATCCATGCCTTCCGCCATAAACATGGTCATAATGCCGGTCTCCTGTTCACCCCTGATGACGGCCCATTGGATGGGACCTGCCCCACGATATTTCGGCAGAAGCGACCCATGCACGTTGATGCACCCACGGGGCGGCAACGTCAGAATTGCCGGGGGCAGAATGCGGCCATAGGCCGTGACCGCAATGACATCCGGCTTCCATTGTCGCAGGGCGTCGAGAAAGGCAGGATCCTTCATTTTGAGGGGCTGGAGCACCGGGATCCCCTCACGTTGGCACACCACTTTCACCGGCGAGAAGACCACTTCCTGCCCGCGGCCCTTCGGTCGATCGGGCTGAGTGACCACACCGACCACCTCATGCCCCGACGTGAGCAAGGCCTCCAAGGAAGGCACGGCGAAGTCCGGAGTCCCCATAAAGACGATACGCATGCCCACGCTTTATCATTCTGCCCTCACGAATGCAATTCTCCCCGGGCGTTCCTTGACTCTCGTTTCTCACGCCTGTTAGTATCCGGTCGCGGGGTGGAGCAGCCTGGTAGCTCGTTGGGCTCATAACCCAAAGGTCGT
>JACOEF010000184.1 GCA_024998705.1 Nitrospira sp. | reverse complement strand
GCCAGAATCGTGCGATAAAGCGGGCCTGGTTTCACACCCAGGGCCTGCAACGCTTTCCCTGTTAATGTCGGCTTCACGTTTCGATACGTGGTGAGGTAGAGGGACAGGTTCCGCTTGGCCGACGCCGAACCGTTCTTCGCCAGCAGAAACACGAGCGTTTCGTCCGCCAGACCGGCCAGCAGCGCAACCGTTTCCGAAGGCCGGAGCGGCGCACGCCGACTCAGTGCCCGGCATATCGGTTGCGTGAAGAAACGAGCCGCGGTGATGGCGCCTCGTTCCGCTTCCGTGAAGGGAAATCGTTCGAGCATCTCGCGCACGGCTTGATCCGGCATCACCTCGGCGAGCGCCATCGCAAACACCAGCCATCCGTTGAGCTTTCGTTCGAACGAGGACAGCTTGTACCAATCCAGCGCCGCTTCGACATCGACCAACCGACGATCCAGTCGATTCGACCAGGTCAGCGTCGGATGAATGAACCGCAGAAGATCAAGGTCCGCCAGCCGGCGGACGGCCTGTCGTGGCGTCCGTTCAGAGAATAAGAAACGCAGTTCGTCCAACAAACGCTGGCCGGACAGTCGATGGAACAACTCCATCTTCACCGCGCCTTTAATCAGTGCCAGCGTCTCCTTGCTCAAGTGAAAATCGAAACGCAGTTCGAAACGAATTGCGCGAAAGACCCGGGTCGGGTCCTCCACAAAACTCAGGCTATGCAACACTCGGATGAGGCGTTCCTTGAGATCGCGTTGCCCACCGTAAAAATCGATCAGTTGGCCAAATGCGCGGGGATTGAGGCGCACCGCCAGAGTGTTGATGGTGAAATCCCGCCGGTAGAGATCCTTCTTGATGGAGCTCTGCTCCACAGTCGGCAAGGCAGTTGGGTATTCGTAGTACTCCGTGCGAGCCGTCGCCACATCCAACTTGAACCCGTTCGGCAACCACACCACAGCCGTACCGAATCGCTCGTGGACCTTCACTCGCCCTGCCCGCTCCTTCGCCAGGGCGCGCGCGAACGCAATCCCGTCGCCCTCCACCACAAAATCCACATCGAGATTGTCGATGCCCAGCAGCAAGTCACGTACAAATCCACCAACCACGTACGCTGAATACCCGAGGCGCTCCCCCAAGTCGCCCGCCGCCTGCAGCAGGTCATACACCTCACAAGGCAACCGATCACGCAGAAGTCCCCCGACATCACGCCGCCGCACGCCGCCCGAAGACTCCACATCCATCAAGGATTTGGTTTTCCCGCGCGCAGACGCAAGCACATCCTCATGGAGAGTACGGAGCAGATCGGTCCGCGTGATGACGCCCACCGCTTTGCCGCCGGACAGCACCGGCACAAACCGCTGATTCAGCTCGATCATTCGCGTTTCAATGTCATGGAAAGGAGTCTCCGGCTCTGCGCTGTACTGATCGTGTCTGACCAGATCCTCGATTCGTTCGTCTCCGAGATGATGGAACAGAGCCTTCTGAACGACCTCGCGGGAAATAGTGCCGACATACCGAGTCTTTTGATCGACGACCGGAAGGACGTTGACCCCGTAGGTCGTGAGGGCTCGCTCCGTCTCCGCCACCGTCGCATCCGCGACGATCGTTTTCACCGGCTGCGTCATGACATCCCGGGCCACCAAGGTCGGACGGTATCGTTCCGTCAGCAAACGGGTCAGCTGCTCCTGCACTTCAATAAGCGTTCGGCCTTTGATACTGGCCGCTGCCGCCACGGCATGCCCGCCTCCGCCGAACTCGCGCGCGATCCAGGCCACATCGATCTCGGGGCGCCGGCTCCGGCCAATCACCTCGACCTTCTCATCCAGTGCAATGGCAACGATGACGGCATCGAATCCCTGCAACTCCGCCAACCGCTGAGCTGCCTCCGCGAGGTCGCCCCTGTACCGATCATAGGTGCTGGTAGCCACAAGTATTTTACGGCCCTCCAGATAATAGATCGATCCGGACTGCAACAGATCGTTCAGGAGAGCGATCAGATGGGGATTCAACGGATGACGCAAGACCTCCGCCACGACGTTTAAATCTGCGCCGGCGCGTAAGACAAATGCCGCAGCTTCCAGATCGCGCGGAGTGGTCGATGGGTAGGCTAACGAGCCTGTCTCCTCGTACAACCCGAGCGCCAGCAACGTTGCCTCCGCAGTCGTGAGCGTGACCTGCTGCGCGTTCAATCGCTCGACCAGCAGCGTGATCGTAGCACCGACCGGTTCGACGTGCCGTTGCGTGACCGAAAGCCACTCGGATCCAGCCTGCGCTGGCCGATCATCAACCTCATGATGATCGAAAATATGCACCTCCACATCCGCACGAGACTTGAGATCCCTCAATGTACCCAGCCGCTCCGGCTCCTGAACATCCACAAGGATCAACCGCCGCACCTGGTCCAACGCCACGTCCTTCAGACGAGCGATGTGCAGAGGGTGTGTTGCCAGAAAACTGCGTGCTGATTCCTGTGCGCCACCGGGAAGCACCAGGACGGCTCCCGGATAGAGCTTCCTGGCCGCAACCATCGAGGCCAAGCCGTCAAAGTCTGCATTCAGATGAGTCGTGATCAGATCCATGCCGGCATGCTAACAGGATCGAGCAAATCGATTCAGTCCCGCCGTGAAGACGGAGGAGAAGGAACGCTGTGCACGAAGCGAGAGGATTGGGTGGAGAGGAACCATGCGTCCACACAAGCAGTGTGGACGCATGGGGTTACTCGACAGAATGAGTGAGCGCCGATGCCTGGCTGGCTCGAACCAGTCGCTCGACCGCACGCCACGGCATCAGGGACACCGTCTACCGCTGCTGGCGGTCATGCTTCTGGCGAGCAATATGACGCGACGTGCGATCCTGCGCGCGATTGATCCGGACCCGTTCTTTCTTCGTCACCACGCCGTCCGATTTCGCCTTATCTTCGACCTTATTGATGTGTTCCTGCTGATTGCTCAAGCGATTGCCCTCACGTTCGTTCAGTTGGCCGCTGGCAATTCCCTGATCGATCCGTTTCTCCTGATTGGCCTGCCGCTGATCGATCCTGGGCGTCTCCGCCTGCCTGGGCATCTCCGCCTGCGCATACACCAGCGACGTGGCACACACCGACAACAACGCCGCACCCCACATCACCTTCTTCATACCTGTCCTCCTTTGGTTGCCCCGCACTGTCACCCGTTCCAACGTACAAGGACGCCGGCTGGTTGACAATGAAAACGACAGTTTTCAAGAGAGACCGGGCGTCGACGGGACAGCCGATACGCTTTCATCGAGGTGACGTTAGTTCATGAACCAGGAAGCGACGTGGGGGGATGAGACGACGGCCACCTGAACGTGCTTCAGAACCAGGCCACGATTTGTCGCGGATTATTCCGGCCGATACAGAATCACCAGGGTGAGCACATTTGAACACATGGTGCCATTTTCCTCCTGTTCCATCTCATCTGACTCAGCACAACGCGACACAATCGGCACCAATCCAGGCAATTCTGCACTGCACGCAGCGGTTTTCCAGGCATACGGTTTGCTGACTGACTCTCAACACTGCAGCCTGACTCAAACCGGGGAGGATTGTTATGACCACCAAGCGCCAGCACTCGATGCTCACCATCGCGACGGCCACCCTCGCAACCCTCGCCTTTGCCGTGGCTCCGGTGTCGGCAAAGGAGAAGGCCGGCAAACATTCGAATCATGCGACCACCACCTCCGCAGCCGCGGCCGCCTCACTACTGGGATCGATCCCTGAGCAACCCGCTGCGCCGAAACCCGGGCAACATGACTCCAAACCCGGAGTCGCCTGGAAGACCGTCGGCGGCACCGTCAAAGAAATTCACGGTGAGACGTACACAGTCGAAGACTTCGATGGCAGCCAAATGAAGGTGCATGTCGGACAGGGGACCAGGCACCTCCGGGGCAACAAAAAAGTGGGCGACACCATTCGGGCTGAAATCACCCACGGTGGCTTCGCAAATTCAATTCAATAATCCCCTGACTCTGCGAACCCACATCAGCTCGCCGGTGTCCTGGAGAGGTCGACCCTGCACAGGTCAGCTTCCCCGCCTTTCTCAGTTTCGGCCGTTCCCCTCCCCGCCACTTCAACGCCTTGACGAAGACGATGTCGCCTAGCAGGCCTCGGCCCGCTCTTTCGTGTTGTCCGCACCGCTGCAGTGTCCACCCTTCCGGCAACGTGAGGCCTACGGCCACAGCTGAAAAATTTCCCACATCGAGTTTGCTGGATTCTTGTGCCGGCGCAAAGGTCGGAGTACCTACCAGTGCCGTGAGTAAGGCCAACCCGATGCGTACCACGTGCCCTCACCGTCTTAACCAGGCAAAGAGTCTGGTCAAGAGCGCCTTGGTCCGCACGGTAAAATGCGCCTTCCGCCAGAGGTTGACGACCTTCTTATTCACTTCCGCCCGCGTGGGATAGGGGTGAATCGTCGCCGCGATCGTTTTTGCACCGGCACCCGCCTTCATTGCCACAGAAAACTCATTGATCAGATCGCCGGCACGCGCCGCCACAATGGTGGCTCCAAGAATCTTATCGGTACCTTTTTGAATATGAATGCGAGCAAACCCTTCTTTCTCACCATCCAGGATGGCTCGATCCACCTCACCGAGGTTATAGGTATAGGTTTCGACCTCCAGCCCTTTCTTCTGTGCCTCGGCTTCGTAGAGGCCCACATGCGCGATTTCAGGTTCGGTAAATGTGCACCAGGGCATGATCAGCGACTCCATGCTGGCATACCCCAGCCCGAGGGGGTGAGGAAACAACGCATTTTGAATCACGATCTGCGCCATCGCATCCGCGGCATGGGTGAATTTATACCGGGAACAAATATCCCCGGCGGCATAGATGCGTGGGTGTGTCGTTTGTAGGCGGTCGTTCACTTTCACGCCGGTTTTGTCGTACTCAACCCCCACCGCCTCCAACCCCAGGCCATCAATATTCGGAGTACGCCCCACGCCGACCAGAATTTCGTCCACCATGACATCGTAGTGCCGGCCGTGTGAATCGAGCAGGAGCCGCTTGCCGGCCGCCGTTTGCTCCACTTTGAGATCCTGCCCGCAACAGAGCAGCCCGACGCCGTCCCGCGCCATGGACTGCTGCACCACCTCCGCTGCATCCCGATCTTCATTCGGCATGATACCGTGCATGGCTTCGATGAGTGATACCTGGCTCCCGAAGCGAGCGAAGGCCTGCGCCAATTCGCACCCGATCGGACCTGCGCCGATGACGGCAAGACGCGCCGGTAACGCCGTCAGCGAAAACACCGTTTCAT
>JACOEF010000385.1 GCA_024998705.1 Nitrospira sp. | reverse complement strand
GTGCGCTGCTGACGGCCATCGCCAAGAATCCGGCGATGCTGCTGTATCTCGACACGCAGACCAACCACAAAGAACATCCCAACGAAAACTTTTCCCGTGAGTTGTTCGAGCTCTTCACCCTCGGGGAAGGTCACTATACCGAACAAGATATCAGGCAGGCCGCGCGGGCCTTTACCGGATGGCATCTTGACCTCCATACCGGTGCGTTTCGCGTCGACCTGCGCCACCACGACGATGGGCGAAAAGAGGTATTCGGCAAGTCCGGTCCCTTCGACGGCGACGATATTCTCTCTCTGACACTGGAGCAACCTCAGGTGGCCCGGTATCTCGTCGGTAAGTTCTGGCGTGAATTTATTTCAGACCGGCCGGATTCGCTGGAGGTGGATCGTCTTGCCGATTCATTCAGGCGGAACAACTACGAGATCGCCGGATTGATCCACGACCTTCTCCTGACGCCGCACTTCTGGGCGGCCGAGAATCGCGGGGTCCTCATCAAGTCTCCGGTGGAACTCATTGTAGGTACCGCACGGCTCTTCAGTTTGCCGATCGAAGACACGGTGCAACAGATCGGGTTTGCCCGCAGGCTCGGGCAGGATCTTTTCGATCCTCCCAACGTGAAGGGCTGGCCGGGTGGTACACGATGGATCACAACCGCGACCTTGCTGGACCGCACGCAATTGTTGCATCGCGCCATTCGTGGCCACGAGACCGGTCATACGCACGGGATGGTTGAGATAGGTGATCCGTCCGACCGGACGTGGATTGAGACGGAGCCCATCGAGGTCGTGCAGGCCACACTGCTTCCGCTCCCGCCGGTGCAGCCCGTGATGGAAGGGGAGGACCGCCGTCAGGCCGTGCACCATCTGGTATTGGATCCGGTGTATCAACTCAAGTGAGGCCGCCATGAACGGGAACACATTGGATCGACGAACGTTGTTGAAAGTTGCGATAGCCATGCCGTTCGTGCTGTTGCGTCCGAACTGGTTGTCGCACCTCTGGGCGGCTGATGCGAGCGTGGCCGGTGCGAGAGCACATGATCGGGAGCGGCTGCTGTTGTTGGTTGAGTTACATGGAGGAAATGACGGGCTGAACACCCTCATTCCCTACGACGACGCGACGTATTATCAGTCCCGGCCACAGTTGGCGATTCCGCGCGATCAGGTTCGCCAGCTCACACCAAAATTCGGGCTCCATCCGGCACTGAGCGCACTGATGCCCCTGTGGGACAAGGAGGAGTTGGCTTGCCTGCAGGGTGTCGGGTATCCCAAGCCAAATCGTTCCCATTTCCGGTCCATCGAGATTTGGGAGACGGGGTCGGACAGCGAACGGGTGCTGGACAGCGGCTGGCTGTCGCGCGTGTTTGAGCAGCACCCGCTGCCGGTGCGATTCACAGCCGAGGGGGTTGTTCTCGGCAAGGGTGATGCCGGTCCATTGAGTGGGGGAAGGCACGCACCATTGCCCTGCACGATCCAGGGCAGTTTCTGCAGCAGGCCGGCTCTGTCAGATCCGCTTCCTTCTCCACGAGCAACCGGGCACTGGCCCATATTCTGGAGGTCCGGCGGGAAATATCTCAAACCGCTTCCGATCTGCAGGGCCGTATTGGGCAGGCGCCGCCACTCATGGTCGACTTTCCGACGAACAGGATCGGCAAGCAGCTGGAGGTTGCCGCCAGGCTCATTGCCGCGCAGGTGCCGGTCGCTGTCATCAAAGTCACGCAAGGGAGTTTCGATACCCATGCCGGCCAGTGGGCGACCCATCATCGATTGTTGGAGGAACTCGCGCAGGGGCTGACGGCCTTTCGCGCGGCAATGGAGAAGCTGGGGGCCTGGAAGGATGTGCTGGTCATGACCTATTCGGAATTCGGTCGGCGGGTGGGAGAGAATGCCAGCCATGGGACCGACCATGGCACGGCGGCCCCGCACTTTTTCATAGGCGGACGGGTGAAAGGCGGTTTCTACGGTGCGCCTCCTTCACTGAGA
Organism: Nitrospira sp.; assembly: GCA_024998705.1. GTDB lineage: Bacteria > Nitrospirota > Nitrospiria > Nitrospirales > Nitrospiraceae > Nitrospira_A. Next base: position 3,653 of record JACOEF010000385.1, on the reverse strand, counting down.
GATCTGCAGGCCGGGGATCTGAAACATACGCTCGACTACCGGGCTGTGTACGCGACCGTCATTGAGAAATGGTGGGGCTTACCCGCCATGTCATACGGAACCGGACGCTATCCGGCCATCGACTGTTTTACACGATGATTCGAGACTTGATTTCACGGGCCATTCTTCCTATCCTGCTGCCGTCTGAAAGGGAGGTGACGGCATGACAAGGTATTCATCGCGATGCAGGGCGGGGGGGAGTGCAGGGCTTCTGCTGGTCGTCCTATTGATCGGTGTTGCGACGCCGGTTTGGGCAGAGCAAGTTGGCGCAGAGAACAGTCCAGCGATGACCCAGGCATCGGAGAGTGCTAGCCGCGTCCTTCAGTAGACCCAGGCCCCGGTCGCGCCGTCACTGCCGCTGTTGTTTGCAGAGGGCTCCAACTCATGCGAGATCGTGTCCTGCGGCATGGGGATCAAGCAGACTTGCCAGATCACCTGTCCGGCCGATAAGACGCCTAAGTGTAGTTGTGACTGCGAGCGGAGTTTCGGCCCGATGTGTATGGACTACAAGGCGAACTGTCGCTGCGAATAGTGTGTGATCGGCCGGTCACACGTTGTCGGGTGAAGACGATTCGGATCCCCCCACCGTCAGGCTCGGTCCTGCGATTCGGTACCGTTCTCCCGCCCAAGCCCCTAAGTCGATCGTTTGACAACGTTCCGAGCAGAATGGACGCCAGGGATTGTCCTGCCACGTCGTAGGCTGGTGGCATTCGGGGCAACACGTCGTGCGGGGAGCAGTAGGGGACAAGGTGTTTACCTTCTGTCTGGTGATGAGGCTGACTCTACCACCCTCGTGCCGAAGGCGGCAAATAACTCTCCGGTCAGGTAGGGCGTCCGTTCCCCATCCCGCCAGTGTTTCCGGCGCATGTAATCGTTGAGCAGGCGGCCGTCGGCGGGGCGGTGGATGTGCGGGTAGGCGACATTCATCCGGTAGCGTTCAATCGCTCCGGACACCCGACTGATAAAGCCGATTGTGCCGTTGCGCTCCACCGTCTCCACGACTCCCACATGGGTCAAGGGATCGTTGACGAGGCCGTCCCCGTTATAGTCCCAGGTATTGTCGAAGAACACCAGATCGCCGGCTTGCACGACCGGCCCGCGATGAAGCTGTCCATGTTTCCGCAGGTGATTGTAGATCAACCCCACGCCGTTGACCTTCCCGTCGCCGGCCCCTCCTTCAAAGAGGTCGATGCCGTGGGCGAGGTAGATGGCGCGGGTCACTCCGGCGCAATCATAGGCGATACGGCGCCCCTGGCTCTCGATCGTTTTTGCGCCGACCAGGTTGACGGCTGTTTGCACGATCGCCTGTGTGCGCGGGCCGGCTTCGATTGTGCGGCAGCAGTCGGGAAGCGGGGTGACCGCCTGACGGATCCCCTGAGAGGCCGGTCCGGCGCAGCTGCTCAGGGCGGCGCCGACCAGCAAGGTGCGCAGCGTGTGAGAAAGTCTGGGCATACTGACTTAAGTATAGCTGGTCTTCAGAAGGATGGGATGTCGTAGGGCGGTACTCGCACAGGGAGACTCAAAATGGCCGGTTGGCCCGTTCATCGCCCGGATTATATAGTTCGCGAGATACGCTTCAGGAACGACGCTTCACGGATCTCACAGAGAAAGCGACATCCACCTTCGCCCACCTGTTCAGCATTCTGTTATGCTCCGGCGTTGGAGAAGACCTGCTTGATCAATGCTTGCGCATCCTCCTGAATTCGTTTGAGATGGGCCTGGCCGTTGAAACTTTCCGCATAGAGTTTATAGACGTCTTCGGTTCCGCTGGGACGCGCGGCGAACCAGCCGTTGGTCGTCGTCACTTTCAACCCTCCGATCGAGGCCTTGTTGCCCGGCGCGTCCGTCAGCATGGCCGTAATCGGTTCTCCCGCCAGTTCCCGGCTCTGCACTTGCTGCGGGGAGAATTTCTGGAGCGCGGCTTTTTGCGCCCTGGTGGCCGGTGCATCGATCCGTTCGTACACCGGCTCGCCGAGACGGGCTGTCAAATCCGCATAGAGTTGTGCCGGATTTTTTCCGGTGACCGCGAGCATTTCCGCCGCAAGGAGATCCATGATGATGCCGTCCTTGTCGGTGACCCACGTGGTGCCGTCACGACGGAGAAATGCCGCGCCCGCGCTTTCTTCTCCGCCGAACCCTAACGACCCGTCGCGAAGGCCTGGGACAAACCACTTGAAGCCGACCGGGACCTCCACCAATTGACGCTGCAGACTGCCCGCTACCCGGTCGATGATGCTGCTGCTGACAACGGTCTTGCCGATTCCTGCACCGGCCTTCCATCCCGGGCGATGGGTAAACAGATACGAGATTGCGGCGGCCAGGTAGTGATTGGGGTTCATCAGGCCGGCGCCAGGCGTCACGATGCCGTGGCGATCCGTGTCCGTATCGTTGCCGAATGCCAGATCGAAGCGGTCTTTGAGCGTGATCAGCGAGGCCATGGCGTAGGGGGAGGAACAGTCCATCCGGATCTTGCCGTCCCAATCCAGAGTCATGAACCGAAAGGTCGGATCGACGGACTCGTTAACGATGTGCAGATCCAATCCATACCGTTCGGCCAGGGGACGCCAGTAGGCCACCGCCGCGCCGCCCAACGGATCCACGCCCAGGCGCAACTTCGCTGCCTTGATGCGGTCGAGGTCGACAACGTTGGTGAGGTCCGCGAGATAGTGGCCGATAAAATCATGCCGCGCGGTAGACGCCGCCTTCAGCGCCTGTTCGTAGGGGACGCGTTTTACGCCATGTAACTTTGTTGCCAATAAGGCATTGGCGCGAGTCTCGATCGCCTTCGTGACTTCCGTGTCTGCCGGGCCGCCGTGCGGCGGATTGTATTTGAAGCCGCCGTCCTCGGGTGGGTTGTGCGAAGGGGTGATGACGATGCCATCGGCCAGGCCCGAGGTCCGGCCTTGATTGGTGGTGACAATGGCGTGCGAAATGACCGGCGTGGGGGTATAGGCATCGGTCTCATCCATGCGGATGTGAACCCCGTTTGCGGTCAACACCTCCAGCGCGCTGCGTTGAGCCGGTGCGGAAAGCGCGTGGGTATCCTTGCCGATGAACAGGGGGCCGGTGGTGCCGGCTCGAGCCCGGTATTCGCAGATGGCCTGGGTGATCGCGAGAATGTGGGCTTCATTGAAGGTACGGCGGAGAGAGGAGCCGCGATGTCCGCTGGTGCCGAAACTCACCTGCTGTTGCGGATCGGACGGGTCCGGCACTTCCCCGTAATAGGCCTGTTCGACTTTTTCCAGATTGATCAATTGTTCCGGCTGTGCCGGTTGACCGGCACGAGGATGGAGAGCCATAGGTGCCTCAGCAAGACGATAATGGGTGAATGACGCGATTCTGAATGATGTGGCAGCCAGTATATACGGCTCGATGAGGAATGTCAGGCCTGCGTTTGCTTGCGTGGCCCTCCGCGCGGGTGTTAAGATCCGCTCACGTTAATGAGAGGGGTTGTCCATGCCGAACATTACCTTATTGCACTCACCGACTTGCGGAGCCTGTCCATCAGCGAAACGCCTTTGGAAGGAGCTCAGGGTAAAGTATAGCTTTAGCTATCGCGAGGTCGATATCACGACCCCGGATGGTCAGGAATTGGCGAATCGGCATTCGGTCCG
>JACOEF010000666.1 GCA_024998705.1 Nitrospira sp. | reverse complement strand
TTCCTGGAGGCGCAGGACGACGATCACCATGTCTTTCGACGCGGCGAGCCGCTGGAAATCTGCTCTAAAACCCTCACGGTCCTCGCAACCGACGGCTATGCGCCGCACTTTGCGATTCTCAATCGCGCCGGTCAGCGCGTAACCGGGGAGGCCGTGACCTGTTCCCCTGAGGGAGCCTGCTGTTAATGAAGCGTGCTTCGATAGACGACATCCTGACCACGGGCCAATGTGCCACGGTGCTGAAAGCGTTGGCGGATAAGACCCGGCTGCGTCTTCTGGAGTCCCTGCTGGTCGAAGAGAAATGCGTGATGGAGCTTGCGCGGGAATTGCGTTGCCCGCAGCCGCACATCTCCCATCATCTTCGCATTCTTCGCGATGCCGGGTTAGTCGAAGGACTCCGGGAGGGCAAGCAAGTCTGCTATCGCATTGCTCCGACCGTCAAACGGGCGTTAGCGAATCGGCAAGGGCAGGCCCTGAATTTTGGATGTTGCGAGGTGCGATTTCCTGAAACTGTTTTGACCGCGGTGACACATGCACGCTGAGGTGGCGTGGCTCGTGAGAGGAACCGTTGTGTGTGTGAGGACCTCGACATGCCGCTGACCCTGCTGGGGGGACAGCATCCGCTGGCCTCCGCCTCTGAACAGCTCAAGCTGCTCGCCGACACGCACGGCTACTTGTCGTTTAAGACTCGGCTCGATCAAGCCGGTCTCTTCCCGCTTCGAGCGACCGGGATAACGGTGCTTCAGATCAACATGGGGAAATTCTGCAACCAGCCCTGCAAACACTGTCATGTAGACGCAGGCCCGGATCGGACCGAGCGCATGTCGCGAGACACGGCCGCGCTGTGCATGCAGGCGCTCGCCACAACCGACATTCCCACGGTCGATCTCACGGG
>JACOEF010000363.1 GCA_024998705.1 Nitrospira sp. | reverse complement strand
CACCAAGGGCTTACGCCTCGCATCTTTCCGTACCCGGTAGAGTTTTCGAACCTGTGGCAACGGCGCCATGAGATTGCGCTCTGTGGTGAACATGTCCCCAATCTTTCGCATGAAGATTCGCTTCTGATCCTCTGCGTACAAGTGGCAAAGGACTCGTGGGCGCAGCAGCCTAAGCTAGCGAAGCTGTGTGACATTGCTCAGTTGCTGCACAAACGCCCCGGACTGGATTGGGAGTGGCTCCTAACGGAGGCTGCGGGAATCGGAGCGCGAGGCACCCTATCCTTCGCGCTCGCGCTCGCTCACGACCTCCTGGGAATTCCGATACCGGCAGAGATATCAAGAGAGATGGCGCATGACCGGTCGATTGCCTCGCTTGTGGCACAAGCGCGGAATGAGTTTCTCTTACAATTGAGCCCCAGAGAGCCCGATTCGTGCCGACCGGTTGCGATATCGGAGCACGCCCGATTTCACTCACAACTCCGCGAACGCTTTCGAGACAAGCTTCCTTATCACCTGGAGCCGCTCCGTCGCTCCCTCGAAAGACTGGTCATTCCTAACGCGAGGGACCGTAGCTTTCTTGCTCTCCCCAAACCACTTCATTGCCTCTACAGTCTCATCAGGCCATTCCGGCTGGTTTATGAGTATCTCCTTCACCCCTTCGCACAGGCTCTTCGATTGTCGCATAAGACTAACACCAGGAAGAGTGATCGCACTGAACATCGCCAGGATTCCTCTTCTGTGTTCCGGATCACCTCCTGATCCACCATCCGTCCCAGCATCACATCGCCCGTCAATGCAAGCTGCATCGGTCTCACCGGTGAGGCCTCAGGCCGATCGTCCCGCCCGCGCGGCCTGAATCCGTCGTATCACATCCTCCGGATCGAGCACGCCGCGGAACTGGATAACCACGTCGTCCTGCCGGGATTGAATGACAACGGTCCCGATCCCCATCAGATCAGCCACCGGCCCCTGCTTGATGGAGATCTCGCGGATCTCCCGGTACGCGATCGATTGAATGTCGCGTCCCGTCCAGCCATTCCGCAGCACGACTCGTCTGCTTGTCACGACATAGCGCCCCCACCGACGCAATGCGGCGGCAGTTCCCAGCAGCGTGACCGCGCCGACCAGCCACCCACTCCATCCTGACAGGGAAGACCTCACAAGGAGTGCAACCCGCAGCAACATGATCCCCACGATCAGATAGAGCCAGATGAATTGACTCCAGGCCGCACCGCCTTCCCAGAGGACCAACTCTTTCTCTCCTGTGGCATTCTCATCCATGGCAATGACCTGGGACTTTTCTCTACAGCCCGACTATCCGGGTCTGTCGCGGAGTTCCCCACACCTCCACCGGATCACAGTAACAGGAACAGAAAGCCTTGAGCGGTTATGTGCAGAGACCGCCTACAAGCCTCTTCACGTTTGCTGGCCTCGCTCTTGCCTTTGACCGCTTATGAGTCGCCTTGCACTGTGCTGCAAGTTTCGGACGATCGATTGTTGCCTGAGTGCCCCTCCGCTCCCTGACTACCAAACTCAGTCAAAGGAACGTCATGAATCAACAACACCCATCCCCTTCCCGCTGGGCCATCGTCCTTGCGGGAGGCGAAGGCACCAGGATGCAGCCACTCGTTCATCGCTGGCTCGGATTCAGCCGGCCCAAACAGTATTGCGCCTTCGTCGGCTCCCGCTCCATGTTTCAACATACCGTGGACCGCGCGGCCTTGGTGACAGCCCCGGAGCGCATCGTCGCCGTGGTGGGGCGTGATCATCGCGACGAAATCCTGACACAGCTACAGGGCCGAACCATCGGACAAGTCATCTACCAGCCACGCAACTGCGAAACGGCGGCGGGGCTCTTTCTCCCCTTGACCTACATTCATGCTCGGGCCCCCGGCGCAACAGTCGTCATCTTTCCCTCCGACCACTTCATCCATCCGGAAGACCGTTTTCTAGCGGCCGTCTGCCGTATCGCCGACCTGGCGGAGAGCATGCCCGATCGACTGGTGCTGCTGGGGGTCCAACCGGATGGACTCGAAATGGAATATGGATGGATCCTCCCCGGCACCGCGCTTTCTTCGCCGGAGGATGTGCCAGTAAGCGCAGTCCATTCATTTTTGGAAAAGCCCAACCGGATCCAGGCCGCCCAGGCGTTTCGCCACGGCGCATTGTGGAATACCTTTGTGTTTGCCGCGCGAGCCGAATTGCTGTGGCAGGTGGGGACCCGTTGCTTCCCCGATGTGATGCGCCGGTTTGAACGGCTCAGAAGCGTGATCGGCCGGTCGCAGGAGGCAGAGGTGCTTGACGCCATTTACGAGGACATGCCTGCGTACAATGTGTCGACCTCCCTGCTCCAGCAGGCCGCCGAGTCCGCGGTCGTCGTTGAGTTGCAGGATGTTCTCTGGAGTGATTGGGGCCAACCGGCCAGGGTTGCGGAGACTCTCCGTCGAATCGGTCGGCGGCCCGCATTTCCGATGGAATGCCTCGACCCTCCTTTTTCCCCGAGGCCTCTGACAGGCGCCGACCCCGCCCCGGTCGTGCAGCCATGAGAAACCACCTGCGCGATCTTATCGCGCAAACTGTCCCATCAAGTACGTTTCGGCCAGCACATGCCCCTTCATTGCATCGACCACGTGAGCCTTCGTCGCCCGGGATTTGAGCGCCAACTCAACATCCAGCGCATAGAGCTTGAAGTAATACCGATGCGGTTTCCCGGGCGGTGGACAGGGGCCGCCATAGCCGATTTCCTGGCTATCGTTCAGACCCTGCCGCGCCTCGTTCGGCAAGGTCTCCTGAGGCGGAATCCCTTCGGCCAGGCCACGGAGATCCAATGGAATGTTGTAAAGCACCCAATGCACCCATATGTGGCCAGGCGCATCGGGATCGTCGACAATGAGCACAAAACTTCGCGTGCCCGCCGGAGGATGGTTCCAGCGCAACGGCGGCGACAGATCTTCCCCCTCACAGGTATGTCGCTTTGGAATGGGCTCCCCATCTTTGAAAGCACTACAGGTCAGTTCGAACGGCATGACAGACTCCTTCTGTTCTCTCCCCGGGATGATGACGGTGCCCCCGAATCGGACCTATAACCAGACTCGCTCAGCCGTCTGCGCCTGCTCTCCCCACAAGGCGCCCACAGGCAGATCGAGGAGGGAATGCGTGCCGGGGCGCAACGCGGGCAATGCACGGGCGGCAGCCAACATCATGTGCGCCGTGAGAATGGCCTCATCGAAGCGGGCTTCAAAGAGAAACCGCTGATGCCCCGCGCGCCCAGGCGCACTGCGCCGCTCAAGCGCGACCCCGCGCCCTTCCTGTTCGAGCGCGGCCACACTCTCGACCGGAAAGACCAGCGCCTCTTCTCCGAGGAAGAGCGGATCGGCGCGAATCGCAGCGGCCACGCGGTCCGCATCGACACCCTTCTCCAACTCGACATAGACATACCGTTGCCGTATCCCGTTTGCCGCAATCTGTTCCGTGCAGAGCGCGTCCTTGACCCCGGCCACCCGGCGGGCCATCGCCGTATGATGAAGGCTCGCGGCCACCCGATGCCGCATCTCGCTTTCGCCCTCCGGAGCGAGTAGCCCAAACAGAGAGCGCATGACGGACAACGCGCCCGGATCCCATCCGGCACCCACAATGGCCGGAACATCGAAACGAGTGGCGAACCGGTCGATCGCTGCCCGATGTGCTTGAAACGCCTCTCCGTGCAAGCGCGCGCATTCGATGATCGGGAGACCATGCTGAAGACAGTCGTGAGCAACCCCTTCCACCCGGTCGATCGGCACACACAGCAGCGCGGCGTCCATCTCGGGCACCTGCGACACGTGCGACACAACCGGAACCTTGCTGAACACCTCCGGCAACGGCTGAGCGAGACTGTCGAGGCGTCGAACGATGGCCGCCAAGGCCACATCCTTGCTCGTGAGCAGCAATTCTGCGCAAGCCCGTCCTACTTTTCCGAATCCCACCACCCCGATACGGAGAGTGTTCTTGTCATTCCGACTCTTTGGGATTACCACAGTCCAAAACTCACATCCTTGAAGGGAATCGTTTCCCATTGCTCGCTTTCCAGGCCCAGGATTTCGAGCTCGAGGTTCGACGGAATGACTCGCATCCCTTTGGGCCGGACCCAGCCATTCGATTTCAACGACTTCACGTACAGATGAGGTCTGGCTTGGGCATAATCCCGTTGATGGAAGAGCTCGAGTAGCCGCAATGCATCCGGCATGGTCAACGTCATACGGTCCTCCTCACAAGTTTCAATCACCCATACCATGCACTCGAGTGAGCAATCGCGATGCCTGCTGAGCCTCGCTTGTCCAGCTATCGGATCGACGGGCCGTTTGTTCAGCAAACTCGCCGCTGTTGAGCCTCCGCAAGAGTAGCGCCTCCGATGCAGGCTACTCCGGCATCCCTGCTATCGAGTTCATGCCTGTGCCCTTTCGCGGCACCTGAGCAGAGAAGCTTGTAGCGGATTTCCTCACATACTCTCATCAGGACCGGGAGCGATCATTGCATCTGTTGGGAGCACGGTGATGGGCCCGCCATCGCGAGGGGGAACCGGCCGGGTGAGACGCATGGGAATATCAGTCGTATGGGTGCTACTGCTCACGGGATTCTTACTGTCGGCCGGGTGTATCGGGCCCTTGCAACAGTGGGGCGAAGAAACGACATTCCGCCCCAAGGCCGCCTCCTTTGACCCGGCCACGCTGAAGCACGAGCAGGTTGCCGTCCTGAACGCGGTCGTGGGATTCGGATTGGAAGGGTTTGCCCATCAGGTCTCCCGCTCATTGTCGAGTGCCTTGGATCAGCGGCCGACTCTGATCACGGCGTTGCCTGTCCACGAAGCGTTGAACCGCATTAACCGGGGAGAGTTGGGGGAAGAGTATGCCGCCATGGTGGCCGCCTATGTCAGAACCGGTATCCTGAATCGGGCGGGGCTCCAGAAAATCGGACAGCCCTCCGCACCAACTATGTCTTTCAGCCCAGCCTCGCCTCGTTCAACCAATCCATGTCCGGACGCTTTTCCTTCTTTGGTCTGCGTGTCCTGCAAACCCGCGTCACCATGCTCCGCATGAGCCTGCAACTGTGGGATACCAGAACGGGCGAGATCGTCTGGGAATCCTCCGGTGAAGCCACCCTCGCAGGTGAGGACGTTCGCGAGTTCCGCATTCCCTTCGATGAAATCGCCCGCCGCTTGTGGGCCCACATGCTGGACGACCTGTTCAAGGATGTACCGGTCGAATAACAATCTCAGGACTGCTGCGCACTCACCGCTTGCTCTGGCTTCGCATACGACTGCCCCAATCCCTCCGACACCATCTGTCGCCATTCGCACCAGCCCTTCGATACACCTGAGGAGTCTTCCCCCACACTCGCCATTGCCTCGGTGCATCTCGATAGAACTAACCGCTTGTTGTTACACCCGGTCACGGAAAGAGCCTCTCCGGGGTATGCGACTTGCTCCACTCTCCACAGAGATGAACACATAGCCAGGGACCACATTCGATGTTCCAGGTGACTCTCCCATGTCGTATGTAGGCATCGACATTGGCGCCCTCACGGTGAAGGTGGCGGCCATACGCGGCAACGAGCGGTGCGCCACGGTCGTGGCCCATCAGGGCCGCCCGCTCGAAGTCCTCAACGAGGTGCTTGCCCTCCCGGAGTTTGCCGATGCGGAGTATTTCGGGGTCTCCGGCCAGCTCGGGCATATTCCCGAAGTCGCCGCGATTCAGCCGACTCTTCGCGAGGTGGAGGGCACGTTTGACGCGGTGGCCTCACTCGGCGGGGAATCGTTTCTGGTCTACCTGCTCGTCGACGGAAGGCTCACCAATGTCCTGTCTCACAATAAATGTGCGGCAGGAAGCGGCGAGTTTTTCGTACAACAGATCGGCCGGATGGGCTTGGGCATGGAGGAGGCGGTCCGCCGGTCGTTCGACGGTAAGGTCGTGCCGCTGGCCTCACGCTGCTCAGTCCACTGCAAATCGGACATCACGCACAAGCTAAACCGCAACGAGGCCACGCCCGAAGACATCCTGCATACACTCCACGACAGCATGGCCAACAAGGTGATTGCGCTGCTGGAGAAGGGCGTCCAGGCGCCGACACGAGTGCTGCTGATCGGCGGCGTCACACACAACGATGCGATGCGGGCCGCGCTGCGCGCGAAGCTCCCACATACAGACTTTGTTGTGCTACCCGAGAGTCCCTGGTTCGAGGCCTGGGGAACCGCCCTGCTCACCCGTGACGAACCGCATGAGCGGTCGCCCAAACTGGCGGCGCAGCCGGAGCTTGGGCATCTCCCGCCGCTCCATCAGTACGGCGAGCGGGTACACGTGATCACCACGCCGCCCATGCAGGCACCATCCGACGGACCGCTGGTCCTCGGCGTCGATGCGGGCTCGACGACGACCAAGGCGATCCTGCTCGATCCAATGACACACAAGGTGGTCGCATCCCATTACGGGCGCACAAAGGGCAATCCCGTGGCGGCCACCAGGGAATGCCTTCAAGCCCTTGTCGATGCGGTGGGGAACCGCCGATCGGAGTGGTCGGCACGACCGGCTCAGCCCGTGAGCTGGCCGGCGCCTATCTCGGCACCGAGCATGTCTATAACGAGATCTCCGCCCATGCGGCGGGAGCCACCCATTTCGATCCGGAGGTAGACACGATCTTCGAGATCGGCGGGCAGGATTCCAAATACATTTATCTGCGGAACGGCGTGCCCATCGACTATGCGATGAACAACGCCTGCTCGGCCGGCACCGGGTCGTTCCTGGAAGAAAGCGCCCATGGCGATCTCGGCATTACCGTCTCCGACATCGCCGGCCTGGCAATCGCCGCCCCTTCACCCGTGCATTTCAAGGCCACCTGCGCCGCCTTCATCAATAGCGATATTCGACTGGCCCAGCAGAAGGGGCACCCCCGCGACAATATCGTGGCCGGCCTGGTCTATGCCATCGCCGACAACTATCTGAACCGGGTGAAGGGACCGCGCTACGTGGGGAAGAAGGTTTTCCTGCAAGGCGGCGTCGCATTGAACCACGCCGTCGGGTATGCCTTCGCCCACAGCGTCGGCCGCGATGTGGTCATTCCGCCCAGCCCCGAATTGCTCGGCGCGCTCGGTGTCGGATTGCTCGCGCTGAAACGATGCGGCGCGCTAACGGGCCATACCGTCGATCTGCTCACACTCGGCACTCCAGACATGCAGCTTGTCGGCCGCTTCACCTGCGGGGCCTGCAAAATGTACTGCAGCATCGACCGGTTCATGGTCGCGGGACGCCGCTTTCCAT
>JACOEF010000529.1 GCA_024998705.1 Nitrospira sp. | reverse complement strand
TTTTTGCTGGGTGCCGTCAATGCGGTCCTGATCGGTGCGATCCTCAGCTTGATCGAGCAGTCTGTTAAAGGTATGCGGACCATTACGATGGGTGATGCGGTCGAGAGTATGGGGCACTATTTCTGGGACGTCATCAGCGTGGGATTTGTGTTGTGGATTCCCACCATGCTTCTGGATACGAGCCTGCGCGCGAACCCTGACAGCCAGTTTCTCGTCACCGCCTGTTTGTTGTTGGTGTTCATTCTCCTGAACCCCGCGCCGGCAGTCATCTATTTGACCCGGCACGATTCACCCCTTGATGTCTTGAAGCGAAGTTACGATTTCGTGCTCGACAACTGGATCGAATGGTTCCTGCCGATGGCGTTGGTCCTGGCGCCTCTCGGACTCTCCCTATTTTTCAAGCTGTCCAGTCAGCTGGGGCGGGGGGCGGGATTGGATTTCATCCAACTGGTGTTTGTGCCGTTTACCGTGCTCAGCGCCTGGCTCACAGATTTGGGGATTTCTGCGGAACTGACCGGCATGATAGCCCTGTTGCTGACTCCGCCGCTCATGGTCGGCATGCTGATCTTTCGTGGCCACCTGTTCGTCGCCCTCTCCGCAACCTCCCGGCGACAGCGCTTGTACCAATCGCACTTCCACGACTCCGCCCGATAGGGCGCACTCCAGCCGTCCATAGTTCATCCCTGTGCGTTGCACAATATGGAGAACTTGTTGAGGGCGTGCACGAAGTGGTGTATGGCTTAACCTACACTGCAGAATGCCCTGATCCATGTGCGATTCACCGGGGAGGATGCGCCATCGTGCGCCTCTCGATTTTCTGGCGACTGATTCTGACGTATGTGGTCATCATTGCAGTGATGACAGCCGTCAATGTCTATGCTTTGTTGCAAATCCGAACATTGGCTGGGCTCAATACCGAGGTCGGCTCGCATCATCATCCTGAAATTGAGTCGGCCAAACGGTTATTGAGCTCGTTCTATGAACAGGTTCACAGCGAGAAAAAGTACGTGGCAGTGCCCGCCGCTACCTTTCTCGAGCACTTCGACGCAGAAAGCAAAGAGTTTCAGCTCGTCCTCCAAGGCTTGCTCGCGCAAGCCACATCTGAGTCGGAGATGCGACTGCTCAAGGCGGTGGAACGGATTCAGCAGGCGCATTTGGAACTCTTTCAGACACAACTGGCGGAGACCGGAGGACAAACGGTGCAGTCGGATGCGGGCTACTATGATGAGCGGCGGGAGGCGTTGGCCGGCAGCATAGCCTCGAATTTGCAGCAGTACATTGGGTTGCACGAATCACGTATTGCGGTGGGGGTCAATGAATCCCGCGCTAGCTCGATTCAGGCGGAATCGGTCACGCGGCAGTTGATCCTGGTGGCGTTGTTATTCGGGCTCGGTCTGGCCTCGGTGGCAAGTTACAACATTCTTCGTCCGTTGCGGCGACTACAATCGACGATTCAGGAGATGGGGCAGGGGAATTTTCAGGCCAGCCTGGATGGCCAGGCGCCTCGAGAACTGCGCGAGTTGGGCGATACTGTGAAGTGGATGGGAGCCCGGCTGCAGCAACTGGACGAGATTAAAAGCGAGTTTCTTGCCCACGTCTCGCACGAACTTCGCACGCCGATGGCCTCCATTCAGGAGGGGACTCATCTGCTCCTGGATGAAATTCCCGGTCCCCTGACGCAGGACCAGCGCACTACGCTACGGATCATGTCGGATAGCAGCCGCCGGTTGATGTCCCTTATTTCGACCATTCTGGATCTGTCGAAAATGGAGTCCGGTATGATGGAGTACCGGTTTGTTCCCACGGATCTCCGTCGCGTGGCAGATATTTCGGTCAATAAAATCAGGTTATTGGCTGATGCGAAGCAGGTACAGCTTCAGGTGGAGGCGCCACCTGAACGGTACTGGGTGCGGGCGGACAGCACGCGGATCGAACAAGTGCTGGACAATCTGCTCTCGAATGCGTTGAAGTACAGTGCTGAAGGGGCAGCCGTGAGACTTCAGATGGTGCCGAGGCGTGAGGAAGGCCTCTTGTTCGTTGATGTCATGGACTCGGGACCCGGCATCCCGGCGGAGGAAGTGCCACATATCTTTGAGCGATTTTATCAAGGCCGCACCAAAACTCGACATGCCTCCGTCGGCAGCGGACTGGGGTTGGCCCTTGCCAAAAAGGTAGTGGAAGCTCATGGTGGTCGCATCTGGGTGGAGAGTGAAGTTGGGAAAGGAACGACGGTGCGGTTTTTCTTGTGTCTGACAAAACCGGGGTTATTGGCATAGTGCGGTTTTTTTCAACTATAAGCATGGTCTTGCTTGCGCTAGGGGGAGGATTGTCTGCTGGCTGTAGCACCGTCACTCCGCCCCCTCTCCAGGCTCCCTATTTTTCCGGTGAGAGGGGCGACAGCAAGACTCTCCAGGCTCTTATACGTAAAGAAAATCAGTTGGCATCCAAATGCGCTAGTAAAAATACCTGTGATCATGTATTCTTCGCCCGCGCGCTGGCGTCGCTGTATGAAAGTCGCGAGTCAGCCAGCCAGTATTTTGAGAAGGTCATTGCTGTCGCGCCAAAAGGCCAATTGGCTGCATCGAGCCGCCTCTGGCTGCAATTGCTACAGGGTGAAGAAGTGCCCGCCGATCAATCCTGGATCCGTTCCGTGTGGAGTGCTCCAGCCATCGCCCGCACACAGGGGATTCTCTCCCAGACCATTGAGCGAACGGTCCACGATCTGCTTGGCCGCGAACTCACGATTCAGCAGTTGCGGGCGCTGCAAGATAGTGAAGCTCAGACGCTGGAGGCGATGCAACGAGAGCTTCAAGATCAGGAGCGGAAGGTCGAGCTGTTCAATTCCAGACGGGAAAGCCCTCGTATGTCCATCGAGCCCGCCACCCTCCAAAGCCTGCAGCGACAAGTTAACGAGCGTGATCGAAAGATCGAGGAACTCACCGGTCAGTTGGAAGCGCTCAAACGCATTGATCAGGAAATGAGAGGAAAAACCCGTCCGATCAAACCCCCGTCGAATGTAGTTTCACCACAACAGTCGGAGTCGTCCAAACCATAGGGATCGCCATGGAGCAGGAACGCATTCTTGTCGTAGATGATGACGAAGGCCTGCTGCATCTGTTGAGGATGCGGCTCTCCGCGCTTGGTCTTTCGGTGACGCCGTGCACCTGTAGCCGGGATGCGCTCATGGCCGCGCGCCAGGAAACGTTTGACATCGCCATTACCGACTTACGGTAGCGAGCAGAGGATGGACTGGTGCTGACCGAAGAACTCCTGCAGATTCAGCCGGGTTTGCCAGTCATCATCCTCACGGCCCACGGAAGTATCCCTAATGCCGTGGAGGCGATGCAACGTGGGGCGTTCGGTTATCTGACCAAGCCGTTCGATGACAAAGAATTGAAGGCCACGATTGACAAGGCGTTGATCCAACTGCGGATGACCCGGGAGATTCAACGACTCAAATCGTTAGTGAAAGAACTGTACGGCCTGGAGAACGTGATTGCCAGAAGTCCTGCCATGCAGCGATTGTTTCAGCAGGTCGCGCAAATTGCGGATTCAGATGCCACCATCCTTTTAACCGGCGAGACCGGAACGGGGAAAGAAGTGCTGGCTCGTGTCCTCCATGCGAATAGTCGTCGCTCAAAAGGGCCATTCGTGGCCTTGAATTGTGCGGCGATCAGTGAGGGACTCTTCGAGAGTGAATTATTCGGACATATTCGCGGTGCATTTACCAGTGCCATGACCGCCAAGCGGGGTCTCTTTCAAAGTGCAAACGGGGGGACTATCTTTCTTGACGAGATTGCTGAAATGTCCTTGCCTATGCAGGTGAAACTTCTACGTGCGGTGCAGGAACGGGAAGTGTGGGAGGTCGGCGCCGATCATGCAACGAAGATCGACGTGCGGATTATCACAGCGACCAACAAAGATTTAGCGGAAAGTGTGAAGAGTGGAGCCTTCCGGCATGA
Source organism: Nitrospira sp. (assembly GCA_024998705.1). Lineage (GTDB taxonomy): Bacteria > Nitrospirota > Nitrospiria > Nitrospirales > Nitrospiraceae > Nitrospira_A. The sequence goes on along the minus strand of JACOEF010000529.1, from coordinate 8,793 downwards.
TCTCTACTACCGAATATCTGTAGTACCCCTCTTGGTTCCACCATTGCGTGAACGGAAAGATGATATCCCGCTTCTCGCGCAGCACTTCCTGAAACAGAGCGCCAAACGCTCGAATAAGGATGTTCGAGGATTTACCCCGGCCGCTATGCATCGACTGATGGCGTATCCTTGGCCGGGCAATGTGCGGGAGCTGGAAAACGCAGTGGAGAAGGCGGTGGTGATGTCTCGGCAGGATATGGTGTTGCCAGACTTGCTTCCGACGGCTGGTGTGACCTCAGACATTGGTCTGAAACCATTGACCGAAGCCAAAGAGGAGTTTGAGCGGACCTACTTGCGCAATGTGCTTCAGATGACGGGAGGGAATATCTCTCGTGCGGCACAATTTGCCGGCAGATATCGTGCAGATTTCTATAAGATGTTGAAAAAATACGGGCTACATCCGTCCATGATGAAAGAGCGTCCGGATCTTGATCTGAGCGATCTGGAGGAAGTAACGGAGGAGGTTAGGGACGCTTAGCGCTCCACGTGCGGAAGTATACACAGATGGCGTCCGATGAAACGTTCCAGTTTGAGTGCTGTTGAGGGATGAATTTTTTGGATGTGGACCCCGAAGTCCTGTCCGCTGACCCATTGTACGACGGCCCGTTCGATTTCCAGTGGGACCTGTTCCTCAGGTAGGTCCATTCGCAGTGTGAGTCTCATGCCAATCTTGACTTGATGGTCACCTTGGATTCGCCATCCCCCTGACGACATATCCCAGACGGTACCTTTCCCCAGAAAATCTTCCGAGAGATAGTATCCCGTGCCACAAATCATGGCTCTCTGGAAGGTACGGAGCTTAAAGTGCTTCGGCATGGTGCGCCTCCCCCAGCGTGGTTAGGTAATGAGAGCCGGCCGCACTTTCCGGGTTGCTGAGCCGTCATATCCAGGATGCTTACGCATGAATTCGTTGAGTCGATCTTGGTCGATTCTAGATGTGCGAATAAATTCGGTGCCAAACTTAAATCCGTCAACCCATCGGATGGCTGCGAGTGTGACATGCAACGGGGGCTGTTGGTCGGGCAGGAACAATTGAAGCTGAATATATTCTCCCGGATACATTCTTTTCGAGCTCACCAGGAGGCAGCCTGGAAGTGACAGGTCGAGCGCGCGACCTTCAGCAACGACGTTCTCTCCGGCAAGTATCACCGAACAGTTGACCGAGACTCGTTGGCTATATCGCTTTCTCATGATGCCCCCATTCCGCGGTTCCTACTAGTAGCATTAGAGGGTTGGGCTGCACTTGTTACCAACCTTATTCTAAGGTTGGTCGTGTGACTAGTCCCCAGAATCGGTAATTCTTTTGGGGGGTATGGACTCCAGCTGTTCCTCTGGGGCGTACCCCCATTACCCGAAGGCGACGAAACAAGATCGAGCAAGATCCGGAGGAATCGCTAGGTGATCTCTCTCGTTTCTTCACCCGCGGCAGGTTCTTGTCTGCCGGTGGGCACTCGCGTAGAGTGCCCACGGGGGATCAGTTGTAGTCAGGGGAGGCTGCGAATGAAGACATTGCTAGAGGCACAGGGACTTGAGCGGCTGACGGTGGAGCTGCGACGACTGATGCGCAGGTTGCTCATGGATGTGTGCCAGGATTTTGAGCAGAATTATGCCGATGCTGCTTGCACGTTTGCATTGCCGATCGATTGGTTTCGCAGGTTGGGACAGTCGTTCACCCTGGAGGAATACAGCAACTGGAAGGTAGTCGGGTGGATCGAGTCGCTGAACGACTTGCTGTATTTCATCGATATCCTGGTTCAGGTGAGGAGGGAGCGATTTCGCGGAGAGATTGCTACGCAGCTCCGCGCGGAGTTTAGAGAAAAGTTCTATGAGCACGGGTATGCCGATGAAATTTTCCCCAACGGCCGGCCTGAGCCGCGCCTCCTGCTTGGCCGGCTGACCGTTTTCTGCCAACGACTGGCGAGGGATGTCACGCAAGAGTCTGTCTGTCTTGCTCCTAGGCTGGCTTGTGAGTGGGTGGCCGGACAGGGCAAGGGCGCCTGGCTGGTGCCTTGTGATTTGAATGCGAATATGGAACGTGTGGAATTACCCTGGGCTTGTGCGATCGGCATAGCCGGTGTGTCCTATGCGGCTCCAGGTCCGGTTCGATCAGTGCTCAAACGGGTAGGAGGGCAGGCGGAGTTTCTGATCAAGCCGTCTGGGATCGATCTCTTGGTCGGCGATCAAGACTATGCCATGGTTGCATACGGCAAGAAGGCGCGATGGCATTGGCGCCGTCTCGAGCCGCTATGTCTTAGGGAGAGCCGATATGGCTCGCTTGTACTTGGGCCGACACTGGTATATGGAAAAGACAAGACGCCGGTGGGTGTGCGGCCGACGAGGCCGGAGATTGCCACGCGCATGCGACGGGCACTATCTGTTATTGCGTCGGCCTGGCCGGAGGGGGATCGGTTACTCGCACTGCTGACTTCGCGGGTCGTGCCACTCAAGGCCACGGGGGTCGTGAGCTTCAGCTATCGGCACCGTCCCGGGCTGTCCGCCATCAATTGTTTTGATCGCGACCGGCTTGATTTGATCGACGATCTGATTCATGAGAACAGTCATCACCATCTCAATCTGCTCCTGCGTAAAGACGTGATGTATCAGCACGATCACAATCAGGAAATTTTCTATTCACCCTGGCGGCGCAGTTTGCGGCCGCTGAGGGGGATTCTGCACGCGACTTTCACCTTCACCATGGGGGCGATGTTGTTCGAGCGGTTGGTCACCTGGGGGTCCGGTCGGGCAGGGAGCGCACGATGGAAAAAGGCCGGTCTAAGCTTGCGCGATCTCGATCGGGCACGCTGCCGCTGTCTTGAAGAAATCGACTCGGTACGGTATTCCCTGAAGGATCTTGCCCTTGCGGGCGGCCACTTCAAATGGCTGACTCGCGGAGGAAAACGAGTGGTGGAGCAATTGGTTGATATCCTGGCGCGCACCGAACGGCAGATGCTGCGCCATGAGAAAGATGTGAGCCAGTCGTCGTTCGGTCCCGCCTTGCTCCGCCATCGAGCCGAATTAACTCGTGCGCGAGAGACGTTTAGCCTGATCTAAGCACCGTGATGCTCGCCAACCTGTCTTTGTCGAGTGGCGAATGTGGGCGGAGAATGTCGCCCAGAGTGCACGGCGATGGGCGCAGTGATCGTATCCAACAAGATACGCCAAGTATCTCAGGGGATACGGTAGGGGAGAGTTTCTGGTGGGAGGCAGATGCCGAAAAATTTTGGCTTGCAAATCCGACCGACGGTTTCGTCAGCACCAGTGGGTAGAGGGAAAGTTACGAAAACGTTTAAAACGCCGCCGATGATCTTTTCAGCTGCTGTCAGGGTTCGACCGTGACGTCCACATACGCCGGCAGACTATCCGCGCCCTTCTTGTCCGTCACGCGTAGCTTAAAGCGAAAGGTGCGTGTTTCTGAGACGTAGGGTGCGGTAAACGAGGGCTCCGGCATGTTCACATCGAGCATCGCGACTTTACTGCCGCGTATCTGACTCCAGGCATAAAATAGGGTTTCACCCTCAGGGTCGCGACTCTGCAATCCGCTCAGGCGTACCTTCGCGCCGGCCTTGACCGTTTTGGCGGCGCCGGCGTTGGCAATCGGTGGTTCGTTTGCCTCAGGGTTGACCTCTACCCGTATGTCGAGCGTCGCTTGTTGGTCACGATTGGTCACTGTAAGTGAGGTCTTGCCGTTGCCGACAATCTGCAGCAGGCCGTCCGGCAAGACTTTGAGGATGTGGTCGTCGCTGGAGGTGTATTTCGTGCCGGTGCTGGGCGACGATAAGGGACGTGTCACTCCGTCGGCGAACTCTCCTACGACGGGGAGTTCGAAGATCTTGCCGAGCGAATCGACATGACCGTAAGCAGAGGACTGTCCGGTACGACCAAGCTGCAGCGGTTTCTCTGTCTCGAAGTCGATCGACAGCAGGTCGGCAGCAGGTCGGACCATGACGAAGACTTCATCAAATACGGTTTTGCGACCGAGGCGGCCTTGTGAAATATCGGCGATGGCCAGCAGGCGCATGCGGCCGATGGCGTCCGACGGGACAGGCAACGCGCCGCCATAGGGTGGTACGCGGTCGACGGTGGAGGTCAACGCGGGCAGGGCCACGACCGGTGCTCCGGTGATGCTGTCTTGCTGCCAATATTTCTCCGTGGCCATGCTGCCTTGGGAGGGTTTTCCCGTTCGTTCTTCCCCTTGCTCTACGAGGGCCTCGGTCTGTTCCGGATACCAGTAGTAACGTACCTCGACGAGGCCTGCCTCCCTCCCGGCTTCAATCTCGACAGGAACCGCCTGTCCGGAAGTCAAGACTGCACCGTCAGCCGGAGCGACAATCTTAAAAGCCGATGCCGGCCCCACAGGTACACACAGTAACAGCATGAGCGCGCTGAGGCACGCTCCGGCCGTCCGCCTGTTCACTGAGTCTCGGGAAGGTGTAGATCGCATGCTCACCTCGTGAGGTGGTAGGGCACGTCGGTTAGGATGACGCGATCCTTAAACAGGAGGGCGCCTTTCAGCATGAAGGCCCGTTGATTATGGAGAATATTTTGCCACCAACGGGCGGGGAGAATTTCCGGTATCACCACTGTTACCCAACACTCCTGATCCTTCTGTAATACCTGTTCAAGATAATCGAGTAAGGAGCTCAAGACCGATCTGTAAGGAGAGGGGAGTACCGTGAGAGGGACGCCGCAACCCCACTGAGCCCACTGAATCTCCACCCGGGCGGTCTCCTCCGGATCGACATCGACGAGAACCGCACGGATATCTCCGGATCGGCTTCGTGCATAGTCTACCGCGCGAATGACGGCCCGATTCACCCCGCCGATCGGCAGCACCACGATGTTGCGCCGGGGCATAGGGGGACGGTGTCCACGGGACAGTGCGACCTGTTCCGAGACGGCTTTGTAGTGAGAGCGAATCGCGCGAAAAAATGTAATGAGGAGCGGGATGAGGACGATCACGATCCACGCGCCATGGGCGAATTTCGTGCTGGCAATAATCAATGTGGCGATGGCGGTGGTCACGGCGCCGATGCCGTTGACCAGCAGTTTCTTTTCCCAATGCGGTCCCTTCTTGACGAGCCAGCGCTTGACCATTCCGGCCTGGGAGATCGTAAAAGAGAGGAACACGCCGACGGCATAGAGGGGAATCAGCGCATGGGTGTCGCCGTTGAATAACACGATCAGCAGGCAAGAGAACACGCCCAGAATGATGACGCCGTTTGAGAAGACGAGCCGGTCGCCCATCATGGACATTTGATGCGGCATATAGCTGTCACGGGCCAGAATCGATGCCAGGCGCGGGAATCCATTGAAGCTGCTGTTGGCGGCGAGAATTAAAATGACCATGGTCGATGCTTGCACAAGGAAGTAGAGCGGGCCTGTTCCGAAGGTGGCGCGCGCGATTTGAGAGACTACGGTCTCATCCCCTTTGGGCACGATCCCGAAGTAGTAGGCCATGGCGCTGATACCGATGAACAGGGTGCCGAGAATCGCGGCCATGCCGATCATAGTAAACGCGGCGTTCTTCGGTTCCGGCTTCTTGAACGCCGAGACACCGTTCGAGATAACCTCGACGCCGGTCAGCGCGGTACAGCCGGAAGAAAAGGCACGAAGCAGGAGAAACAGCGTCAACGGCTCCGTGGGCGCCATGCTGGGGAGTGGCTCGACGCGTGCCGCATGGCCGAACAGAATTTGGATCGCGCCGACGCCGAGCATGGCCGCGATCGTTGCGATGAAAATATAAGTCGGCACGGCGAAGAACTGCCCTGACTCGCGGACACCTCGCAAATTGACGACGGTGACGAGAAGGATTGCAGCTACGCAGAGGGCTTCGCGATGGGGAAGGAGGCCCGGGACGGCGGAGGTGAGCGCCGCCATTCCGGCCGCGACGCTGACGGCGACGGTCAATACGTAGTCGATCATTAAGGCCGCGGCCGCGATCAGTCCCGGCCATTCGCCGAGGTTCGACTTGCCCACGATGTAGGCGCCGCCACCCTCCGGATATTCGAAAATAATCTGTCGATAAGACATCGTGAGGATAATCAGCAGGCCGATGATCGAGAGGCTGAGCGGGATGGAGTAGCCGACCATGGCTGTGCCGGCCAGGGTCAGGACGAGCAGAATTTCCTCCGTGGCGTAGGCCACAGAGGATAAGGCATCGGAGGAAAAGACGGCTAGGGAGAGTCGCTTAGAAAGGCGTTCGTGAGCGGCTTCCTTCGTCTTGAGTGGCAGGCCGACCAGCCAGCGTTTCAAGATCATGGGTCATTATGCCCCAAGTTGCGGAAGAGAGACAATGGAGGGGCAAATCTTCCCGCGGCGAACCTCCGCCCATGCCTCTGTGGTTACATCGTTGTTCATATTGTGCGCCGACGGGGACGTGTGCTTGTTGAGTGAGACCGGGGCAATGTGACAACTTGCCGTGCATGGGGAATGGGAGGGGGTTGACAGAGACGGATGACTTCAGTAATCTCCGACACTTGCTTTCTAGGGAGTGCTTTGCGTGCGCGATGCCGCAAGCGTAAGCCAGAACACGTATCTCTAGTGCCGAGGTTGTTATGTTCTGATCGTAAGCGCTCATAACTTTTTATCTGTTTCTATCCAAACTCTATCCAAGGAGGCCGGTCCATGGATTGTCATTGGTTCACTCGTGTCACATCGCGCGCCCTCAGCGTCATCGCTGGTGGCGCGCTTGTGTGTCTTCCGCTAGCCGCATCGGCTGAGACTCAGCCGCTTGCGGATCATGCGGCGCCGCAACAAACAGCGATGTCTCATCAACTCCCGTCTTGGGCGGAGAAGTTGAAGGGACAGACGATCGTCGAAGATGCGATGGCTGGAAAGCCGGAGCGTTCCGCGATGGTTGAGCAGCAGCACCAACGGATCATGGAGCATTTGACCCATGACCCGCAGGCGCAACAGGTCAATACGGGTATGTTCAATACCCAGACCATGATGCACCAATATGGGGCAGGCGGTCAGGACCTCCTCTTGATGTCCGACCCACGAGTGGAGCCAGTGGCACTATCGGGAGGCGGCAAGTGCCCAGCCTCTGCACCAGTCAAGCAATACAACGTCTCGGCAATCAACGTCGAGATCACGCTCAACCAGTGGCTCGATTTTTATCCCGGCTACATGTACACGCTGGATGAAAATCTCGACAAGGTTCGGGCAGAAGAAACGAAGAATCGGGAAGCGCGCGACAAGGAAGGCTTCGATCCGGGCGCGGTGATTCCCGGTGTGCAGGCTCAGTGGATTCAACCGCTGACGATTCGCGGCAACCAGGGGGATTGCGTCGAGATCAAGTTGAGCAACAAGTTGGAAGGTGGCGAAGACGTCAGCCTTCACATCCATGGCTCCAGCATGGTGGTGAGCGCAACGGGTGCTGCTGCTGCTACGACGAACTCCGACAGCATCGTCCCGAAGGACAAGGGCGGAGAGTTCGAATGGTACATCCACCCGAGCACGCAAGAAGGCGTGCGGCAATTCCACACCTTTGCGAATGATCGCGAATTGACCGTCATGGGCCTCTTCGGGTCCTTTGTGGTCGAGCCGCGCGGATCCGAGTATCTGGAAGCTTTGGGAAACGGTACTCCGACGCCCGCGTCGAGCGGCTGGCAGGTCATGATCAGGAACGGGACCGGTCCGGACTTCCGTGAATTCGTGCTCTATTACCACGAAGTCGGCGACGAAGCATTTCGCCCCGTCAACAAGAAGGGCGACTTCCTGCCTCAGCGTGACCCGCTGACCGACGCCTATCGCCCGGGTGGTCGCGCGATCAACTATCGTAGCGAGCCGTTCGGAATCAACAACATGCACGTGCAGCATGAATACTTTGGGTTCGAAGACGAGTCGATGGGGTACAGCTCGTACACCTTCGGTGACCCGTCTCCCACGATCCCGCGGTCGTACATGGGCGATCCGGCGAAGTTCCGCCTCGTGCATGGCGGATCGGAAGTGTTCCATAGCCACCATCCCCATGGCGGCACCATCCGTTGGCCGCGTAGCCCGCGTGCGATCGATGACATGAATCTGTGGACGACCGCCGGAAACGGGCCGGTCAAGTATCCGGTCATCCGGGCCAAGACGGACCGGGTCGACGTCGAAGTCATCGGGCCGTCAGAAGCGTTGGACCTCGAGACGGAGTGCGGATCCGGTCTCTGTCAGCAGTTGGCCGGCGATTTCCTGTTCCATTGCCACGTGGCGCACCATTATGTGGCGGGCATGTGGGGGTATTGGCGGGTATACAACACCCTTCAGCAGGGCGACATGCGCAATGACGTCATGCCCGATTTGCTGGAGTTGCCTGACCGGAAAGGTCGCATCAAGGGGCCGATCACCTCGGACAAGTTAGTCGGTCAGACGGTGGATTGGTTCGGCAAGTCCTTCAAAATCGTCGAGAAGGGCAAGAGTGATTGGAAGTCCAATCCGGCCACGATCACGATCAAGGACTGGGTCGAAATGCAGCTCCCGACTATGGGCAAGCCGGGACACAAGAACGACGAAAAAGGGCAGACCGTTTCCTACGATGCCACGGTGTTGGATTGGGCCTGGGAAGGCACCCGCGCATTGAGCGAGCCGGAAAGCACGATCGACAATCCGAAGTACAAGTCGACTCATCCGGGCAAGCGGCATCCGATTACGTTCGAGCCGTTGACCGGTAAAGTGGCATGGCCCCACCTCACCCCGCATTTCGGAAAACGCGTCATGTTCTCCCCGAACCACGTGGGTGCGCCCTGGTTGGAGATGATCCGCCGGGAT
>JACOEF010000224.1 GCA_024998705.1 Nitrospira sp. | reverse complement strand
GTGGTCGAGAAAAGGACAGGGCAGACGAAGCGCGTAGTAGTCCCGGTTTAACGGCTCAATAGCCTCGTCACTCACGGGCTCCGACGAATCGGCCAGCGAAGAGAGTCGTTTCAGAAGCCCGGCCCGAGCCAGTTGTTGCTGGGCCAAGTCGAGCTTGGATAACAGGCGATTCCGTTCATTCTGATCCAACCGCTCGATGGTGTTCGTGAGCGCAAAGGCTTCCGGTACCGAAATCGGCACGAGCATCCGGCAGCAGGCGGCGCAACCCTTTTCACAGGAGACTGTTTGGCCGGCCTCGAGTAACGGGCGGTGCTCTAATGCCTGGGCTTCTTCACCGAGACTGCGCATGAGCGGGAGGATCGCGGTGACCGGCACGAACGCGGTCGGTACTCCCACGGCGGTGCTGACTTCTCCGCTTGGCGTCTGCAGCGAGATTTCAAAATGTTGAATAGTGGGCTGGTTACTCATGGGCAACGATCTTTGAGTTCGAATGGGAGTCGCGACCCGACGACGTTCATCCGATTCTGATGCTGGCGCTATCATAGAGAACCTCCGAATCCGCGGTCAACCAGAGCCTCACGGCTTCCGGTCTTGCCCCGTGATGACGGTTGCGGCTACTCTGTCGACGATGCGTTTATCCGGCCACATCATCGGATTGCTGAAAGAGTATATGCACGACCTTGTCGAGCAGGCTCGGCAGGAGTCGCAGGCTCAGGAGGCGTTCGGCTTCTCGGCACCGCCCTATCAAGCGGATCATGCCATCGCCGATTTGCTGGCTATTTTAGATGACCGTATTGAATCGGAAGGAGTGCAAGTCGGGTTGCCCGTTGAGTTCTTGCACGAGATGTGGCGACACTGCAGCGATGCGCGTCGCGAGATCTCAGTTCGTGTGTGGCTCGAATGCAATATCGGCGCAGGTGGTCCCTCCAAGGCTCGTGTTCGTGAGCTGACCTACGCATCCGTCATTGAGTATCTTGAGCGTGAGTCTTCCGGCGAGTGATCCCCACACACGAGAGTCGTTCCTCGCATGGCTACACGGCCTTGAGTATGTGCCTGTGTGGAGTCTCGACAGGCTAGGGGCTTGGGGAGACTACAATTTCCCGGCCAGCCAATAGACGATGATTCCTGCGACTTCCTCGACGGCTTGAGTGGTGACGAGCAGGGCCTTGGCAGTAGGCAGGAGGTCAAAGAGGGTTGCCTGTTCCCAGATGTGTTGTGGAGTGTGTTGGGATTCATAGCCGCATGCCGCGGGGGTCACGACAAATCCTTGCTTTTCGAACAGGCTCACGGCGCGGGGCAGGTGATAGGCGGAGGTCACTAAGAGGATGCGCCCTGACCCAAGCAGGGCTTTGGTCTGCACGGCGTTTTCATAAGTGGTCCTGGATTTGTCTTCGACCAGGATGGCGGATTCCGGCACGCCGAGGCGAAGGGCCCACCGTTTCATCTCGTGGGAGACCCTGGGACCGGTTCTGAGTATGGTGGCGTCGCCTCCCGTGAGCAACATTCTCGGGGCAAGATTCGATTGCCACAAATCCGCACCACAAGCCGTACGTTGACGTGAGGCATCAGCGACCTCGTCGATTGGACGGAGTGATCCCTTCTGAAAGACACTTCCGGCTAGGACCACCACCGCGTCGAACGTCGATGTGGAAGTGGGCTGGAACGGTGGGTACTGTGATTCGAGCAGCGCAATGTACACGCTGGAAAGAAGCGGAGTGGCCGTCAGCAAGAGCAGCAGGACGGTAAGGAACGCGAACCGCCTGACCCAAGTCGTCCTCCAGGGAGACACAGGGAAGCAGGCGGTCAATAGGGTAAGTAGCCCGACGAGCGTAATCCATGACAAGGGGTAGAGTAGGTATTTCAAGGTCTTATACACACCGAACCACATGGGCGTGAGGTCCATAGACGCTCCTGGTTAACAGGCGAGACAGAGCGCTCAGCATACACTGAGGGCGTACAGACACCAAGGGTTGAGGAGGATTCGATGGCAGTTGAGCGGCACTATTGGCTGATGAAATCTGAGCCCGATGTCTTTTCGATCGATGACCTGGCTCGATCACCGAAGAAAACGACTGCATGGGATGGGGTACGGAACTACCAGGCGCGTAATTATATGCGGGCAATGAAGGTCGGAGATCAGGTTCTCTTTTATCATAGTAATGCCAATCCTCCTTCGGTGGTGGGAATTGCCGAGGTCGTGAGAACGGCCTATCCTGATGCCACACAGTTCGATAAGCGGGATGTGCACTATGATCCGGCCAGCCGTCCCGATCAGCCGCGCTGGGATCTCGTCGACATTCGATTTGTTCGCAAATTCACTGTTCCGATGGCGTTGGACTTGCTGCGAGGTCGGGTCGGTCTCAAAGGGATGGAATTGCTAAGAAAGGGCTCACGATTGTCGGTTCAGCCGGTGCGGGTGGCCGAGTGGAATGACATTCTCCAGCTGGAAAGGGGACAAGCCGGCAAATAGGGCCCTTCTGATTGGGTCCGATTCTGGGTTAGGGGAGGGGATGTCTCGGAGGAGCCTCAGCTGCGAGCCTTTCCGTCATCCAGGTATCGATGCTGCCAGTCGAGCCAGGCGTGTCCCAGTTCGTGGGCCAGTATATACCGCCGCCGTGTGACGGGGAGTCGTTTGCGGATGTAGATGGTCTTGGCCTCATTGTCCCAAATCCCATCCGCATTCGCATCCTGCCGGTCCATTTCAGAGTCTGTGACCTGCCTGATCATGATGTGATAGCCGAATGGAAGGACGACTTTGTTTGGTATTCGCACCATGCCCCTCACGGTCGTATCAATGGGTGGCCTTAACCTAGAATGCCTGTTCCCGGATAGCCTAACATATTTCCTCTTTCGTCTTCCTGTCTAAAAAATGATTGTTTTCAGTGGTTTGTGGTCTATTGCCTCGTGATCGGCCCATGAGGGTTCCTGGTGATTGCAGAATTTTGGATGCTGATCAGGGAGCGTCGAGCATTTCAATTGAAAGCGGGTATGGTGTATCATGCCTTCGATGGTCGAAAACCTGCTGGCACAAGAACTTGTGAAACCCTATCCCTCAGTTGTTCGGATCGTGGGCGTGAAGATCCGTGATAGAGGGGAGGTCAAGAAATTTGATGCTGGGGACGTGTCCCTGGTGGCAGGAGATCGTGTGTTGCTTGAGGTGGCGGGTGAGTTAAGCTACGGGGTTGTTTACGGGGCCCCACAGGTGACGCCGTTCAGTCCGCCCATGCGCGTCATTCAGCCGATCGCCAGGAAGGCGACAGCCGAAGATGCGGCTACAATAGATCGGTATGAACGGTTGGCATCGGAGGGGATGAAGGCCTGCCGGGAGCAGGCTTCGGCTCTCGGTCTCAGAATGAAACTCGTCGAGGTGTTCTGCTCGTTTCACCGCCGGCAGATGACCTTCGTGTACACGGCTGAGGATCGTATCGATTTCCGTGAATTGGTTCGTCTGTTGGCGCGTCGGTTCGGGGGACGTATTGAGATGCGTCAGGTGGGGGTGCGCGACGAAGCGAGTCGATTGGGCGGGATCGATACCTGTGGTCTCGTGCTCTGTTGCGCTGCATTTCTCACCGAAGTGAAGCCGGTCACTGTCAAGCAAGCGCGGGTGCTCGGCCTCCCCGTCGACGATCCCAAATTGCTTGGCGTCTGTGGTCGCCTCAAGTGTTGCCTCTTGTTCGAGGCGATGGACACCGCTCCCTCAAAATCATCAGCGCTGATTAATCCCTCCCGTACACGCCTGGCCTCGTCGTAAATCGCTCGAGTTCCCGCGAGTCTTCTCTTCATTCGTTTCCCGGGCTACTCCTCTCTGCACCCATCGCCAATAGAAAAGGCGGTTCTTTTCGTCCGAAGGAGTATAATGGGCTGTGAGGTGACGGATGCCTCAGGTCTTGGTACTGGGAGCCGGGAAAATTGGGTCCCTTGTGGCAGGGTTGCTGTCGGCTATCGGGCAGTACCACGTTCACCTGGCGGATCTCACCCTCGAAGCCCCCAAACGACTCGTTGATGACTTGTCGTTGTCCACAGTCACCCCCTGTGCGTTAGACGTGCGGCGCCCGGATTCAGTTGCGGGCTACGTCGGCTCCCACCGATTCGACGCGGTGATCTCCAGCCTGCCGTACTTTTGTAACCCCACTGTGGCCGAGATCGCGCGCGCCCACCAGCTCCATTATTTCGACCTTACCGAAGATGTGGCCGTGACCGGTCGCGTCAAGGCGATCAGCGCGGGCGCCGATCGTGCGTTTATTCCCCAGTGCGGGCTGGCGCCGGGGTTTATCAGTATCGTGACGAATGATCTCATCGGCCACTTCGAATCCATCGACAACGTGAAGATGCGTGTCGGTGCGTTGCCCGTTCATCCGAGTAATGCGTTGAAATATTCCCTCACCTGGTCCACCGACGGGTTGATCAATGAGTATGGCAACGTCTGTGTCGGCATTGAGGGGGGGGAGGAGGTTCACCTCCAGCCGTTGGAAGGATACGAGACTATTGAGTTGGATGGGTTGCTCTACGAGGCCTTCAATACGTCCGGTGGGCTGGGCACTCTTGCGGACACGTATCGTGGGCAGGTCCGAACCATGAATTATAAGACCCTGCGGTATCCTGGGCATTGCGAAAAAATTCAATTTCTCATGAAAGACCTCAAGCTGAATGAGGATCGGGAGACACTCAAGCGAATCCTGGAGCGAGCCATTCCTCAGACGCAGCAAGACGTGGTGTTGATCTATGCGGCGGTGACCGGCACCAGGCAGGGGGAGCTGTTCGAAGAGACCTACGTGAAGAAAGTGTATCCGCGGACGATTCTCGGGCGGCTCTGGTCTGCCATTCAGGTTACGACGGCGTCGTCGCTCTGTTGCGTCCTTGATCTTGTGATGGCTCGGCCGTCCGCCTATCGCGGCTTTATCACGCAGGAACAATTTCACTTACAGGATGTCCTGAACACTCGTTTCGGGGACTGCTTCCGGGCCTGACGGCATCATGACGAGACAAGAACTGTTCAAGACATTGGGGTTGACGCAGGAACAGCAGGGGAGCTGTCTTTCCTCTGCGACAGGGAGTCGCACCACCGACGCCGGCATCGTCGAGTCTCGGAATCCATCAACGGGGGAGCGACTGGCACAGGTGTACGGGTGTTCCGTTGCCGATTACGATGCCCTTGTGACCGGATCGCGGCAGGTCCAGTCCTCCTGGCGGATGGTACCGGCGCCGAAGCGCGGTGAGGTGATCCGTCTGATGGGCCAGGCGCTACGAGCGCACAAAGATGCCTTGGGGACGCTGGTGTCGTTGGAGGTGGGCAAGATTAAGGCCGAGGGCGATGGCGAAGTGCAGGAGATGATCGACATGGCGGACTTCGCCGTCGGGCTGTCGCGCATGCTGTATGGGCAGACCATGCAGTCAGAGCGTGCACGGCACCGGATGTATGAGCAGTGGCATCCATTGGGTGTGGTGGGGGTCATTACGGCGTTTAACTTTCCTGTCGCGGTTTGGGCCTGGAATGCCTTTCTGGCCGCGGTGACCGGCAATACGGTGTTGTGGAAACCCTCACCGAAAGCTCCGCTCTGTGCATTGGCGGTTCAGCGGCTGTGCAATCGTGTGTTGGAAGAGGCCGGATATCCGGGTGTCTTCGCGCTCTTGACGACTGATCGCGTGGAACTGGCCGAGCGGATGGTGCGAGACGAGCGGCTCCCGTTGATTTCTTTCACCGGCTCGGTGCCGGTAGGAAGACATGTTGCGGAGGTGGTCGGACATCGGTTGGGGCGGAGCCTGCTGGAGTTGAGTGGGAATAATGCCGTCATCGTGGACGAATCGGCCGATTTGGAGTTGGCGACACGCGCCATCGTGTTCGGCGCGGTCGGGACGGCGGGGCAGCGGTGCACCAGCACCAGGCGTCTGATCGTGCACGAATCCCAATACGAACAGCTGATCCCACGATTGCTCTCGACCTACGCGCAGGTGAAGATCGGGGATCCGCTCCAGCCGGATGTGTTGATGGGGCCGCTGATCGACGAGGAGGCGGTGACGCGGTACCGGTCTGCACTTGAGGCCGTAACAAAGGCGGGCGGTGAGGTGTTGTGCGGAGGACGTGTCTTGTCTCGTCCGGGACATTTTGTCGAGCCCACGATCGTGCGGGCGCAGCACCACTGGGACATCGTGCAGCAGGAGACCTTTGCGCCGATTCTCTACGTGATGACCTATCGAACGTTGGACGAAGCCATCCAGATGCACAACGCGGTTCCGCAAGGGCTGTCCTCGTCGATCTTCACCTTAGACCTTCGGAATAGCGAGACCTTTTTGTCCGCAATCGGCAGCGATTGCGGGATTGCCAACGTGAACATCGGGACGTCCGGCGCAGAAATCGGGGGGGCGTTCGGTGGAGAAAAGACCACGGGTGGCGGCCGTGAAGCCGGCTCCGATGCCTGGAAGGCCTATATGCGTCGACAAACCAACACGATCAATTGGGGAACGGAGTTGCCGCTTGCCCAGGGCGTGACCTTTGGGAGGATGGAAGGAGGATGCGATGGCGCACGCAGGTGACCTTGATACGGTGATGGCAATGATGACCGCCGACTTTCTGGAACAGAATAGTGCGGGACGGATGCTCCGCCGGGCACTGGACGACGTTGGGGTTGGGTTTGTCCCGGTGATCGACCATGTCACCATCCGGACGATGGATATCGATCGGCGTGCCCAGGAATTCATCGCGTTGGGATATGAGTACGATGAGACGATTCACTATGCCGATTGGTATGCCAAGGTGTTCCGGCGGGGCGGGTATCCCGCCCTGTTTGTCGATCAGGCCTATCCCGACGATCGAGGCAAAACCAGCATCATCCCTCGATGGGTCGAGAAATTAGGCGATCAGGTGTTTCACCATGTGGCGGTCCGGGTGGAGGACATCGAGCAGGCCATTCTCAAATTGAAGGCGAAGGGCGTGGTCTTTGCCGGCGAGATCGTCGGCGCCCGGGGAGGCGCGTTGCGCCAGATTTTTACCGCCCCGGAGATGGTCGACGGGCAACCCTTTTCCGTGCTCGAACTAGCCGAGCGGCATCAAGGGTATCAGGGATTTCTCCCGCCGCAAGCCGACAGCCTCATGCGCTCAACCATGCGAGGGATGTGAGATGCCGCTGCCCGGTGTCCGTTGCCCCCCTGTGCGAACCATGGTTCCCGCCATAAGAAAGAGTCTCTCGACCAAGTGCGAGAATCTGCGTACAATGTGCGCCGTCGGCTAAACCAGGTCGAGAGTGTCCAGTATGCACATTCTCAACAGGAGGTGCTCTTCATGGTGCAATCTCTCTCGGTGTCACACTCGATCCTTGCACTATTGGTCGTCTGTTCAGTTGGGGCCGGCAGTGGCTCCGTGCAGGCCTCGCCGTCCGGCCACGCCCCTCATGGCACCGTGACCGTCGATGGTGTGACGGTGCCGGATGTCGGGCCCCTTCCGACGGTGGTTCCGATACCGGTCTCGAATCTCAACTACACTGCAAAGATCGAACTCGGCAAGCAACTCTATTTTGATGGGCGGCTCTCTAAGAATAACGCGATTTCCTGCGCCTTCTGCCATAACCCTGGGACGGGTTTTGCGGATCCTCGCCAGACATCGATCGGGGTCGGCGGGGGCATCGGGGGGCGTCAGTCGCCGACGGTATACAACACAGCCTTCAATCACGTTCAGTTTTGGGATGGTCGAGCACGGTCGCTCGAAGAACAGGCGATCGGACCCATTCAT
>JACOEF010000084.1 GCA_024998705.1 Nitrospira sp. | reverse complement strand
TCCGGCTCTCCGCATACACGTCGATGGCTTCGGCAAACTGCCGACGGGCCGTCAGGGCATTACCCAGATCGTTTAGCACCCCGGCAACCAACAGGGGCTTTTTTTCCTCACGCGCCAGCGCCAAGGCTCTGGTCAAGTGTTCGGTGGCAGGTTCGTCTTTCCCCAGCACGTGAAAGGTGTTGCCGAGCTGAGCAAGAATGGTCGCCGTGAGGCCGCGTTCACCGGCCTGCTCCGAGAGTTTCAGCGCGGCTTGCAAGGTACCCTGCGCGCGACGGATCTGCCCCTCCTGCTGAAGCGCATGCGCCAGATTGATCAACGCCTGGGACTGTTCCTTCGGTTGCCCGGCCTCCTCATACCCGCGCGCCGCGTTCATCCAATGCACTGCGGCCTGGGCAAACGCGCCATGCTGAAACTGTGTCGTCCCCTGTCTCATTTCTTGTGCGGGCGATATCGACGCCGCACCGAAGCCGCCGAGCAATTCCACCGCCATCCCGCTGACAGGCCAGGCGAATCCAGTCAACGCAAGCATCCCTACGCCTACTATCGCTAGCGGCAGGGTACGCGCGCGCGCGAGGCATGGATCAGCGGCCCCTTGCTTTTGCTTCATGCCGCGGCGAATGACCATGTTACGCATCGTAGGCATGACGTCCTCCTTGGGAAACTAGCACCCTTGCCATGATTCCATACCTTGTACCGTTGATTGCCCATGACTCTGCGCGGTTTGCGACGCGGGAGTGCCCGGCTCGACTTCGCCGCCCACTTCCTCCAACACCACAGGCGCCGCCAGAGATCCGCCGGGTTGCGACGGCGTGACGTCGCGCGAGGCTTGAACAAGGCTACTGAATGCGCCGTCCTTTCGGGCCGCGCAACGACTGGTTAACAACGGGGCGGGCGGGGCCGGAGCCTCCTGGGGAAGCACCATCGCAGCGCGATTCAAAAATGCCACAGGATCGACGGGGTTAGCCGTATTCACACTCGCCGCATTCGCTGTGGGAAGTGGCGACAGCCCACCCAGATTCACACCCACGACTTGGATTTGCGTCACACGTTGCGTGAAAGGATTCGTCGTTATATTGGCCCGCGCTCCCGGCGGCACGGCGATATTGGGGGTCACATCGATAGATGCGGGAATCACACCTCCACCGCCCGCGACGATCAACGTTCCAGGCAGGGCCTGGACCTGCCCGTTTCCTGACACGCCGGAAAAAGGATTTGAGACAAATGGCTGGACACTCATCTCACCGGCCGAGCTCGTGCTGCCGAGAATGACCCGCTGCGCAGTAATCTTCGATCCGTTGATCTGAATTCCGCCCCCCATCAGGCCGAACACGGCCCCGGTCTGAAGCACCGTAGATGAAGAGGTCAAGACGATGGATCCATAAGGGCCCTGCCCTAAAAAGCCGAAGGCGATCGGCGTACCGACCGAAAGCGTGGAATCCAAGGCGAGGAGACCCGTGTTGGCCGTAAAAATTCCGCCATCGCTCAAGCGCAATTGTTGAGCCGAACTGAAATAAGCAGAGCCCGACACGTTCAAATGAGCCGTGGGGCCGAATACAATTCCGGCAGGATTGATAAAGAACAAGTTCGCGTTGAGCGCCTGAACCGTTCCATTAATGTTGGATGGCGATCCCCCGATCACCCGACTGATGACGTTGGACACGCCACCGGGATTCACAAATGCGGCCACATCCCCTGTACCGACGGAGAATTGATTGAAGCTATGAAACAGGTTTGGCCCACCTCCCGGTCTCGTTCCGCCGGTGATGTTCGTGGTATTGCCCGAGGTGCTCAGGGAGGTCCCAAGACCACCCGGTCCTGAGGGCGTCGCAACGATGTTCGTGGCCTGCCCGTAGGCGATCGACCCCGTATGTCCCAGAAGCATCAGGAAGGCGAGTAACCCGTAAGTGAACAGCGGCAGACCTGCGGGGCGACACGTCATGGTGATTCTCCTCATGTGATACGAGAGGAAGGCCTCCTCTCTTACCTTAAACGCTGCGCAACTTCAACACGCATAACCCCGTACTCCATGAGACGACGTATGCAGGACACCATCCATCGGCCCTGGCCATTCGCCCCTAGAACGCCTCTACCACCAGTTGCAGATGGACGCCGTGGTCCTGCAGGTTGTTGTGATCGGTATCGTACCGCTTCAACTGTTTTCCATAATAGAGTTCGAAATGACTCCCGCGCCAAAAATTCCAGATGACGCCGGCCCCCAAACTTGCCAATGTTTTCGGGGGGGTACCGGGCGTCTGGGCCGTCGTTTGCCAGCCATGACCCAAATCGAAAAAGGGCGCGAGAAAGACTGAATCCACGCCGGCCTTCGTCGTATACACCGGCACCCGCGCCTCGATCGATAACATGGCAGCGTTGTCACGAATCAGCGTGAATTCCCGATAGCCGCGCACGCTATACCGGCCACCGACGGCAATCTGTTCGAGGGGAAACAGATGGTCGTTGGACAGCTGCACGACACCCCGGCTGACCAACTGCGTGCGCCACAAGGGAAGCTGGCGGATCCACTGGGCTTCGCCCAACCAGGAGAAGAACCTCGCATCCGGCAGATTCGGGTCGCCATTCGCGGTCGCCCCCATCGCGCCGACACCGACGGAAAACCGTGACAAGAGGGAGATCACCTGATCGGCCGAACGCCGGGCATATTCCTGACCGAAGCGGAGTGAGGTCACGCGGAACTTGCCGTTCGGCGCCCCGGTGATGAGCTCGAACGGGTTGCCTCCCAACGTGCTTTCATTCCTGGCATGTTCGCCCGTGAGGGAAAATGCCAGCTCCTGGTCGGCCCTCCGGATGACAGGATGTCTGACCGATAACCCGAAAATCTGCGCCTTGTTTTTGATATCCAACGTATCGAAGGGCGATTCCTCAACTCCGAAATCAAACCGACGGTATTGCAGCGCGACCGTGGTATCACGCGGCCCCACCGGAATTTCGTATTTAAAGTTGAGCATCGGATTCACCCCGGCCGACCGCCCGTATTGCAGACTCAGCGTATCGCCGAATCCCAACAGGTTCTGGTGAGCCAGCGTGACGAACCCCTGCTCAGCCCCCACAACCGGAGACTGGTAGTTGTTGAATTCCAGCCAGGCCTTCAACGGGTTGGCTTCTTTCACTTTCACGTTCAGCGTATTTTCTCCCAGGGTCGCACCAGGCAACAGCTCGGCGTTGATCCGTTCGATCCGGGGATTCGCTTGCATCACGCGCAACCGTTCCTGGAGCGCGTCGACATGCAACGGAGGACCGGCTGCCAGATTGACCCGGCTCTGAAAATACGAGGGCCGGAACCACTTAGTATCCTCGACGTTGACCTGCGTAATCTTGCCTTCGATGATCTGCATGGTCAGGACGCCGTCTGCGACATCCTGCTCAGGGACCACCGCACCGGACGTCACATATCCATGGGTGACGTAGTAGTACGTGAGAGCGAGGCGCAACGATTCCAAATCTTCCGCCGTCAACTCCCGATTGGTATAGGGAG
>JACOEF010000665.1 GCA_024998705.1 Nitrospira sp. | reverse complement strand
GCGGCATGGTGATGGGCGAACGGGAAATTACCCAACTGTATGAACAGAAGCGCCCACACCGGGTGCATCCGAACTTTATTCCGGTCATTACACTGAATTCGGCTTCCGGCATCGTGGCCATGGCCTATGGCGCCAAAGGACCGAACCTGACGATTTCAACCGCCTGCTCATCGAGTGCCCATGCGCTTGGCCAGGCGATGCATGCCATTCGTGCCGGGACGGCAGATGCCGTGATCGTCGTCGGCGCCGATGCCAGTATCACGCCGCTGGTCTTTGCCGGATTTTGCTCGCTTCGCGCGCTTTCGACGAAGTATAACGATGCGCCGGAACGAGCCTCGCGCCCATTCGATCGCGGGCGAGACGGGTTTGTCATGGGTGAAGGCGCCGGCGCGCTGATTCTCGAATCATTGGCCCACGCGAAGAAACGCAAGGCCCGAATGTACGCGGAAGTGGCAGGCTACGCCGCCACCAGTGAAGCCCATCACATGGTGATTCCACGCGAAGACGGTGAAGAAGTGGCAATCACGATGCGCCTGGCGTTAAAGGATGCGGGCGTCACGCCGGCACAGGTCGATTACATCAATGCCCATGCGACCTCAACGACGGTGGGTGATGCCGTCGAGGTGAAGGCCATTCGCCTGTTGTTCAAATCGCGGGCAGATAAGCTGGCCGTGAGCGCAACCAAGTCGCTCGTGGGTCACACGCTGGGCGCAGCGGGGTCGCTGGCCGGAATTGTCTCGGCCCTGACTCTCACCAGCGGGCAGATCCACCCGACGCTCAACCTTGACGATCCGGACCCGGCCTGCGCCCTCGCGGGACTGTCTGCGGAACCGCAAACCCGCAAGACGAAGGTCGCCCTGATCAACGCCTTCGGATTCGGCAGCAACAATGCCGCCGTCGTCTTAAAATCTCTGTCGACCTGACCCGCGTCGGGCACCGACATTCGTGCACGCGCGGTGTGCCGGCCAGAAACGAAGGAACCGGTTATGGCGAAGACTTCAGACGTTTCTGACAAGATCATTCAGGCGCTGGCGGACTACCTCAAGCGGGATGCGGCGTCGATTCAGACGACTCATCACCTGCGCGATGACCTGGGGTTGGATTCCATGGCGGTCATCGAAATGCTGTACCGCATCGAGGAGGTCTTTAATCTCCAGATCCCCGACCAAGATCTCGCCGGCCTGACCACCGTCGGCCAGGTGATTGGCCATGTACAAGGCCGGGTCGCCCCTCCGAAGGCTCCCGCGAAGGCGGCCGAGAAAACTCCGGCGAAAGCCGCATCGAAGAAGCCTGCAGCCAAGCCTTCTACCAAGAGCAAGAAAGCCTAGCCATATGACGACCGCAGCGAGACGCACGCCGCTGACACTTCGCGAACTCCACAGTTATGTCGGAGGAGAACTGGTCGGTTCGCCGGATGCGACCGTCATCGGGGTGGCAAGCCTGGAAGAGGCCGGACCAAACGATCTCGCGTTCCT
>JACOEF010000011.1 GCA_024998705.1 Nitrospira sp. | reverse complement strand
TCCGAATCCGCCGCCTCGAACTTCGACGCCGCTTTGTGCTTCGGCCGCTCAAACGCCGATTCGATTTTCCCGGAACCCCCGGTCCATAGCGCCAACTCGGCGAGTTTGCCCTGTCCCAGGACCGCCGCATATTTATCGGAACTACGCTTTTGCGTCACACGACCCACGACGGTGTACCCGAGGGTCTTTACCAGACGGGTGAGCTCTTGCAGCGAACTCTCCAACTCCTCCACAGTCACGCGAGGGGTACGGATCGCCACAAGCACGGCATTCGATTGTGAGGGCTTCGACATCGCAGGCCTTTCCTTGATCACATCTTCGTGAGGGTCGGCATTGTAACAGGAAACGACCGGTTCAGGTCAGCTCGCATCGCGCCCGGAGACCAGGGATATTGCCCAACCTCCCACACCCAGCAGTTCGGAAAATCACTCGGGACTCTGCTTCGCCATCGTCCCCCTGGCGGGGGATGGAAGGTCAGAGACGAACGAGACCTTGAGATGGGCTATACCTAATATGGTATAGTATGGCCGGTCATGTGGGAGATCTACGAACACCGTCGAGCGAGCAAGAGCCTCGATCGACTTCCGCTTGAATTGCTGAAACGCTATGAGAAGTGGAAAGACATCGTGCGGATCTCCGGCCCGGCAGGCCTACGCCTGATCAAGGGGTTCCACGATGAACGTCTTCAAGGCGAATGGGAAGGTCACCGTTCGTCGCGCTTGAATGCACAGTATCGAGTGATCTACAAAATTGAAGAACAACGCGTACTGGTCGTGATCATGGACGTGACAGCCCACGATTATCGGAGGCAATGATGAAAACCAAAGACGTTCGCCCGGCAAAAGCGCGAGTCGTGGTCTCGGTAGGAGAATCCGTTCGGATTGTCCGTGAACTGCAAGGGCTCACGCAAAGCGAGCTGGCTCGAAGGACCAAGATTTCACAGTCCACAATCTCGGCGATTGAAAACGACACTATCAATCTAGGCGTCGAACGGGCCAAAACCCTGGCGCGGGTCCTCCAGTGCCATCCAGCCGTCCTGGTCTTTCCCGGCTGGGACGTGGCCAAGCAGTCCGCAGCCTAGCTCCTGATAGGACCAAGGGCTCAGCACTTCTTGGGATCATTCAACACTGTGCTTCGCCATCGACAGCACAAACGACTGGTCCGGCCGACTTCAAATCATGGGAGGCCCGGTCACGTCCCCTGTTCCCAACTCTTAAAGTCCTTCAGTTCTTCGGCAATGCTGTTCAGCACCCAGGCAATCACCGCCGCATCATCCGCATAGCCGAGCACAGGAATGAAGTCCGGGATCACATCGAGCGAGCTGATGAGATACAGAATCGCCGCGACGATGGTCACGAGCTTGTAGACCGAGAGGCCTGTATAGGCCCCGCTCACGGACGCTTTCAGCAGCCGCACCAATAATTGAAGGTCTTTCAGCAGCTTTCCACCACGTCCCTGCGCAATCGAGACGGCCGCGGCCAACAGATTACGAAGCCGCTCTTTGTCTCTCAGATACTCCGCCGCCGTCTGTGTGAACCCTCGACACATCGTCAACGCCTTCAGGAGCATCGCTGGAGTCATTCGCTTCATGACGTCCTCCCTGAGGGGGTAAGCACAGCCGGTACACAAGCACGATTGAGGATATCAGGCAGTCTGCGAAGGATCAATTTAGCCCGATGGCAAAGCACAGGACCAACCATCAGCGGCATGGTGGGGGCGGAAAGTCAGAGGCACGCGATGTGTGAGACGGCATCAGTGACGACGAAAGAGGTCCCGGCGGGCAAGGATTGGGATTGTCAGAAAGAAAAGACTCCCGATCCCTTTAATTTCCGTAATTTCCTCATGGGCGGTGGAGCATTCTTCGCAGCTTTGGCACATCTCCAGCCTCACCGTCTAGCCTGTGCAGCATCTGATGGCAGTTCGAACAGACCGTAATGAGATCGTCAATTGAGGACTCCACCGTGTTAGACAGTCTACTGAGAGGGGTGACATGGTGTGCTTCAGCAAAAGTCCGTCCTATATCTCCATACACTTCTCTGAATGTCATCTCGCACACTCGGCACCGATAGTTATCTCGCCGCTTGCAGCGTTCAGCGAGATCTCGCCTACGCTCTCGTGACAAATGCAGCTTGACCACGCGCCGTTCTATGCCGATATACACGTCTGATTCATCAGGTGTGCCTAGGTCTACTGCCGCCGGCGTAGTGCGAAGACCCGCAAGAACCTCTTCAAAAAATGACAGTGCGCGCACGACGATAGCCGCCAGCGCGTTGCTGTTCTCCGACAAGGATGAATCGAAAGTCCCATAGTAAGCATACCGCTGCCCAGACTCTTGGTATTCTTCGTATATTGGATGGTTAAAATGTTCTTTTTCCAGAGACCGCTTCAAAACATAGTCCTGACTCGAGCCAGTTGCTAGCCGCATATCCAAACCGGAAAGCTGTTTGACCGGCCGCAGGGACTCGGGAAGTACATCAATAAATGCACGGAGGTTTTCGGCTTGTACGGCATACAACCCGTACCAGAACAACCGCCGACCCTGTTTGGGATACTCGCAGAACCAGACCTCCAGTCTGAGGCTTCGATGTTTCAAAGATCCCAGCTCCACCCGCCACCCCTTGGTGTAAGACTCCTTCAGCTTGACCTCCGTGCGAACATTGGCAAGGCCTCTGAGTTTTACCGGCAATGGTCGCAAGATCTCTTGAGCGACAATCGTTAACTTTTCTTTATCGTCTACATCTGACATCTGGAACTCCTAGGTACGACCGTCACAGTTGTCCGTCAATTGCTCGCATGGCGGTCATGGCACCGCTTGAATTTGTGGTTGATACAAGTACTTCTGGAATCCAGCGAACGCCTGGCCGATCTCTTCGCGCTTTCCCAGATCGGCTATGGCGTCGACGATGGAGTTAGCGTTCGGCGGGAAGATCCATACAACGACTCCCGGCAGGTCAGTGTCGGAGTCTAGATGGAACCAGCTCTCATGCCTTCTGTGCGGGTCATGAGTTCGGCTTCGAGAGGATGGTCTTTTTTAAACCGGCTGACTCCGAGGACACTGAATCCCAACACATGCCCCTGCCCATCCATACGTTTCATGACCGGCTATCGGACGCATGAACCCTGGGGTATCGCAGAACTGAACTTCAAGAAACTCGACTGCCGTCACCACAAACCCGTCGTCGGGAGGGTACCTTAACACGACACAGCGCCATTTCCCACCGACCAGCCTCTGCGCATAAACCTTATACAATAGATAGACAGTGTGATCGGAGCGAGACACTCCACCTCTGCCGGCGATTGAAGCACCCGTTCAATCGCCGCCTCCATACCAGCCACTGCTTCGTGCCGGAGTATATGAGCCGTCGGCGCAAGCGACCCAAACCATCACGGATAATTGTTACTCCTCGCTCTGACTTCAAGATTTCAGAAAATCTGCAGCCCGTGCCTTGTAGAACGATGAAAGAGGGGGGACGACTCCGCTATAGGTAGAACGACCTCTTGAGGACAGCCGTTAATGAGAGAAGCAGTGCAGCCAGCCTGGTTGTTTGATTGCAAGACCTGAAACTGACTTAGTTGATTCTACTGCAATCTCAGTAGCCCCCTGGGCGTCCGCAATGAGATAGAGTTCGTCGCGCTAGGTGAGGACACCGTGAAACCCGGTGCCCACCATAAAATCATTGTTTGAGTAGATCCTCCACATCAATATCCGCCACTTTCTTTGAGGCGTTCTCCAGTGCCTCTTTGATCGTGCAGGCCTCCGATAGCTTGATCGACACCCCAAAATTGCGAAAGTCATACGTGTGAATAGGGGGAGATTGCCCCAGCGGCTTTTCTAGCTCATGAGCGTTCTTGTTGGCCCACTCTGAAGCCAGCTTGTCACCGCTCAGTTCTCGATTCCAGGTCAGCTCAAAATCCACCTTTGCTTCATACTGATTACCGTCCAGCCGCATGTCGGCTCTGGGACCACGCAGGGTTACCTCAAGAGCACTTTTTGTCTTTTCCCAGTCGTTAAAGGGCACTCGAATCCATGAGAGGTTTTTGGCCTTCAGGGCAGAATATCGATAGTCCAAAAGTTCAATTCGATAATTTGGATAGCCGTCCGTTTTGCCTGCTAGAGGAGCAGCAGGCGTGATTTGAAGAACCGCGGCAAAACCAAGAAAGGAATTCTGCGGAATGGTGCCTAATCCGAAAGCCGCCTTTATTGTGGCATCCTCCCTCCTTGCCATGAGGGACTGGTTATAGGTCTTGACTCGTTGGACTAGCTCATCTACAAAGTTCTCGGTCACAGGCTCAAGGTGAGTGGGCCGCTCAAACCAGAAAAAAGTTCGCCAGACAGATTCCCAAAATCCCAGCTCGCGCTTCGGAGTCACGTACCGGATGACGGTGATGTAGGCGGATGGCACCCCCAGACCGCTCCCGTGATTGGATAGTACCCATCCCTCATCACCTGCTCGGCTCGAGAGATTGCCGAGTTTCGCTTCTTTGAGTTCTCCGGTACTTTCCTTTACATACTTGTCAGCTTCCCATTTGATTGCGGCCGCTGCAGCCTTCACGGCCAGTGTGGCAGCCATCCCCAAAGCGGAATCCACCAACTCTTTTCCTTGGGTGCGTGAGACGGGAGGAGCTTCAAGGATGCCCACATGAATCTTCTCTTCAAGCCAAGCCGTGTTGGAGCGATGGGTAGAAATACAGCCAGACACGAGTAAGCTACAAGCAATAATTACCGATAAACTATTCCTGCATGACCTCGGACGCCAGTCTGTTGTCATGGTGAACCTACGCCATCCCAGGCGCGTCCGGAGCGCTGCTGAGAAAATAGGTTTTGGTAGTGGGATCGAAGCAATAGTAGGCCAGTCTTGTGGCCTGCAAGGTGGCCACTAACGCAGTGTAATGAGACGAAGATATACTGCCGGTGGAAGCGGTGGTTCCGTCGGTAAACAGAAAATCAATACGGCATGTCTCGGTTGGTAGTGCGCAAAACAATTTGAACTCTCGGATTTGCTTAGCCAGCATCTCCCCTCCTATGGCCTTTTCTATCACCGCCATTGACTAGCTATGGCCGATCTCAACCAGGGCTAGTGTAGTTGGCTCCTCGGCACATTGGCTAAATTCGCGTGGCTTCATGGGTATCTGAGCCGAAACTTGTTGCCACCAAGCGGAGTGAGTGTCACGCGGTGCGGCTTTCCTTTGCGCCAGGATGTGAGGTTACGACTCTTCAGCCATTCTTTAATTACTGCGCCACGAAATTCAGGACAGGTCGTCCAAAAAGTCGATGTGAGCGGGAAAGTATGCACTTGTCTAGCAATGATCACCTCGATATTCGACCATTTCTTCGGAAAATGATTTCTGACGTTCTGTCGCCCAACGCGAATCCCATAAGAACCACCCTTCCACACAGATGCCTTCATGTCATGGCTCCTTTATCACTCAGATCATTCGTGATGAGTCGGAATTGTTCGAGTGCTGATTCGAGATCATCAACGATCTCCTGCGCGATCACATCCGGATTGGGAAGATTGGCGCTGTCTTCTAGGCTGTCGTCTTTGAGCCAGAAGATGTCGAGGCTAGCTTTGTCGCGAGCTACTAACTCGTCGTAATCGTACGACCGCCAGCGGCCATCGAGTTTTTTCTCTGACCAAGTGGCTTTGCGAGTGTGGCGGCTTGCCGGGTTGTAGCATTGAACAAACTCGTCGAGGTCTTCGCGCTTCAGCGGATCGGTCTTGAGGGGGAAGTGCTTGTTGGTGCGGAGGTCATAGATCCAGAGTTTCTTAGTCCAGGGCGTCTCGCTCGCAGGCTTCTTGTCGAAGAAGAGTACGTTAGCTTTCACGCCCTGGGCATAGAAGAGGCCGGTCGGTAAACGCAGGAGCGTGTGCACATCGCATTCGTGCAGCAGCTTGCGCCGGATAGTTTCCCCTGCCCCACCTTCAAAAAGGACGTTATCCGGCACAACAACCGCGGCGCGGCCATTTTGCTTCAGCAGCGTTTGGACGTGCTGGACAAAATTGAGCTGCTTGTTGGAAGTCGTCGCCCAGAAGTCGTCCCGTTCCACAATGTCACGCTCTTTGCTCACCTTACCTTCTTCGCCCACAATCGTGGTACTGCTCTTCTTACCGAAGGGCGGATTAGTGAGCACCAGGTCAAAGCGGTCGCCAGGATCGGTGGCCAGCGAGTCAGACACCACAATGGGCTCGAAATCCTGACTACCGATCCCGTGCAGTAGCATATTCATGGCGCTCAGCCGCGCTGTGGCTTGAACCAGTTCCCATCCCTTAAAGGTTTCCTCCTTGAGCTTGGTCTTTTGCGGCTTGGTCAGGTTTGGATTATGCTTCACCACATAATCGTGGGCCGCGAGCAAAAAACCGCCTGTGCCGCAGGCCGGATCGCTCATGGTCTCTCCGGGCTTGGGGCCCACGACATCCACAATCGCCTGGATTAGCGGGCGTGGGGTAAAGTATTGGCCTGCTCCAGACTTGGTATCCTGGGCGTTCTTTTCGAGCAGGCCTTCGTAGGCATCGCCCTTCACGTCGGCGCTCATCGACACCCAGGTTTCCTTATCGATGAGATCCACGATCAGCCGTCGCAGCTTGGCGGGATCCTGGAATTTATTCTGCGACCTGTTGAAGATCAACGCGAGCAGGCCTTTCTGGCTGCCAAGCGCTTCTAGGCAATGGCGATAGTGGTCGAACAGCTCATCACCATCTTTCTCGAGCAGGCTCCGCCAATTATACTTCTCCGGTACCGGACTCGTCTGGCCGTAGGGCGGCTTGATGCGCTCGTCTGCCATCTTGAGGAAGAGCAAATACGTCAGCTGCTCGACATAATCGCCATAAGACATGCCATCGTCTCGGAGAACGTTGCAGTAGTTCCAGAGCTTTTGGACTATAGCAGCTTGATTCATTGTCGTTCTTTCCATCTCAAGCGTTGGCTAGAATTTGCTCTAGTCTGTCTGACCGTAAGTGTGGGGATGGCGCAATCAAATTGACGGTCCTCCCGAATTTCAAATGCATCTTCCCTCTGGTTAACTTAAGCATGGCCTTACCGTGTCGCTTGCCCGCAGGTAGTGGCACTGCATCGCCGAGGAGACCAAGAGTATCTGGACAGGCATCTGGATTTTCTCGGTACATTGCACGTCTTATCTCATCCCGCTTTCTGGTAAAAACATGTTGCAGGGAGACATGGTCCGCTCCAGCGATTTC
This sequence comes from Nitrospira sp., assembly GCA_024998705.1. Classification (GTDB taxonomy): domain Bacteria; phylum Nitrospirota; class Nitrospiria; order Nitrospirales; family Nitrospiraceae; genus Nitrospira_A. The sequence continues at coordinate 4,339 of JACOEF010000011.1, read as the reverse complement.
TGATAGCCACGTTTCAACTTCCTCAGCGGTCGCTTCTAATAGGTGAGATATATGCGACCCTTCAAGGAAATAACACTCGAGGTCCGATCCTTCTGATATGAATGGAATTGCGCCGACACTAAGAATGTTTTCAACAACCCGCTCCGCCTCGACGTCCGTCATGAAATCCCTATCTCTATGAATTACTACTTTTGTTCCTTCGGCTGCCTCCTTAATGAATTCAGCAAGAAGTTTGGCAGCTTCGAGGTTCGAGGAGCTCTTGTAACTAACAAATACAGTTTCTCCAGCAGGGAAGCCAGCCTGCTCCGCAAGCAGCTGCAGAAGCTTTGTATTCCGATCCTCAGTTAAGAACACCCAAGTTGCAGCACCGTTTAGCAGCCGGTCAAATCGGTCAAGTGCACCGAGATCGAGAAGTAAGGGCAAGCGATCAATGGTGGCTCCTTGCTTAAAAACCTTTCCATCTTTCAGCCAGACAAAGTGCGAGTCTTCGTATAGCGCATCAACAAGATGTCGGCTGTGAGTGGATAAGAGTACTTGTGTGGTGGTCTCAGCACTGGCTAACTGCAACGCACTAGCAAGCAGACCTTGATTGTCGGGATGCAGATGTGAGTCCGGTTCATCAAGCAAGAGGAGCGCAGGTTCAAAAAGCGTCACGTAAGAGAAGATTTGTAAGGACTGAAGTACACCTGTTCCCGCCAATTCTAGGGGGCACCATCGGCCATGCTCTCCAGTAGTTGATACCTGAACGTCAATAAATATGTCTCGGGCTGGGTTAAATTCGATACGTATCGCAAACTTTGGGAAGAGTGCCCGCATTCTCTCAGCCAACGCAGGCAACTGATTTTTTTCTTGAATAAGCAAGAGCACGTTTCGGAGATAAAGGTTAGCGTCACCACTAGCAACCCCTCTACGCACAACGCTTTCCGTATGGAATTGCTCACCTTGCGATACACCAGCCAGTCCCGGCACGTAAATGCTAAATAGGTGTTCGCTTGCTGACAACACATTGCCGATACGAGCACTGCCAGAACGATGGCACCCAACATTCCCCTCATTGCGACCACGATAAATGCGAATTTCATAGCTTACATCTGGTTCTTCGGGATGATCGGCAAACATTCGTAACCAACCACAGTTGGATTGGTTTAGATAAACTCCGCCGTGTCTCAGTGCCTCAAAACCACGTGCAGGGCAGTACAAGAGTGAATCTTGAGTAAAGGTATCGCGGCCCGCCTCCTTCTGTGCGACGGCGGCAATCACTGAGAAGTGGATACCTTGGAGTACACTGCTCTTGCCAGAATTATTTCCCCCAACGAGCACATTAACCAAATCTAGGTCGAGTTCGACCCTATCCACCTTCTTAAATTTTTCCAGGATGAGCTTCTTAAGCCGCATTGTTATCACCGCATCGGTCGAGAGTGATTGAACGCCACGGAGAGCACCGCGGCCCGGAGCCGTTCAACACGTCGCATCGTTATTTCGATTGCATTTTCTTGCTTAATCGCGACCGAAAGGGCGCGTTCTGCAGCCTCAATGATACGCCTCTGTTCGGATAGTGGCGGTATTGCTATGTTCATACGCCTTACGTCCTCGAGATTGAGAGTTTTACGCGCAACCTCGTGTGCTGCTTGATTTAGCTCTGTTGCGCTGTCAGGACTTCGTAACCAAAGCTCAACCCAGCGAGCATTCATATCTTGAGCAATAGGGATAACGGCGACAGCGCGTGCGACATTTGCACCATTCAGGGATTGCGGAACAATCGCAGTTCTTCCGATAGCCCCTACCAATGTAATAAGCACCTCACCCCCTTCGAGCTGCGTACGGGGATATCGTGCGGCAATTGACGGACTGATTTTTTTTAGAGATTCGAGGCAACCGCGCCCATCTGCTATGTCTCCGACTCTGACAAATGGCACGCCACTAGAAACATCTTCGCCAGGCTGTAAGACTCCATACCCACATGGTCGATCGGGCGCTGTCAGTTGTTCTAAACTAGAGACTGCCCACCCTTCAGGCACTATTTGTCTTGCGTTTTGCTGCGGTGGTACAGGTTCTCTATATTTGCCCCGGCCGCTCCAGGTACCAGCCCGCTCTTTCAGTAGTCTTGCTAACAGTTCCACGCCTGACTCGTAGTCATGGCCATCTTGACGGGCAAGTTCGGCTTCGGTTCTGACGAGGCGACCGTTTACGGCGGTTTTGAGGACGGCGGCTTTGTAGCGTTTGAGGTTAGCCTTGACGCGCTTGAGATTGGCGACCGCTTCGTCGAGGCGGGAGAACTGCTTTTCAATCTCTGCGACGATGCGCTGTTGCTCAGACCAAGACGGCGCATCGAGGCCAAAGCCTTTGATGTCTTTTGGGCGAACCGCTGGATATAGTGCGCCTTGGACAAGGCTCGACATTGCTTCAACAAAAGTATGTGTCTGCACGCCATAGAAGAGCCAGCGAGGCTCGATACCCTCAACTGGCCGAAGCACATGGAAGCCTGTAGATCCGATCGCCCCTTTCAAATCGGGTGAAACAATTGCAACCGCATTCAGGTTTGGCCTAGTCATCGAGACCAAAACATCTCCAGGTTGTAACCGCTGCTTGGCTCGACTCGGAGCAGCGCCTACCGGAAGGCGCTTCGGCTCGACAACTCTCTTCAGATCATTATCGATACTGCTGATATCAATGTAAGTGAACTCTCCGGTTTTTGGCGGGCCGGACTGATCAATCTTTGGCACAGTGAGATCAGCGAGAGTGCTCATGCTGCCAACGCCCCGTTTAATTCTTCAATAAGCGCATTCAGCTCTGCCTCAAACAACTGATGCACTTTCCCGAGCCCACCTTCCTGAGCAAACGGCGCGTACTCGAAGTCGTCTTGCTCAACCGCAAGGTTCGCGGCGACATGGTCGCGGATCATTTCCAGCCAGTGGCGCTGCTCGTTCGTAAACTTTTTCCCTCTACCCTCCTGCTCCCCTAGCTACGCCTTGAAGTTGGCGTTGACCTTCTCAGGAAATGGCACCAGCTCGTTATCCTGATGCGTGGCGAAGCGGACGAGGGAGACGAGGTCAGTGAGGATGCGCCTGCCACTCGCGCCTTTCACCTTGGACTTCTCCAACGCCGCATAGGCCTGCCAGAGTTGGGATTCGTTCCAGAGATAGGGCGGCTTTTCGATGGCGTCGGCCAGATCCTTGATGTCCTCGAACTTCAGCCGCTGCTTATACGGCTTGCTGTAGAGGACTTGCAGGGCGGTGATTTCGTCCTTATGCTGCATGATGAACTGTTCGAAGGACTGCACGATGGTCCGGGCGCGGGCCAAGGCGTCGGCGCTGAAACCTGCTTCGATGACTTGATCCTGACTGACGTGGTCGATGGTCAGTTCGTTCTTCTTTTTGATGTCGATCAAAAGTTCCCGAAATTTCGGATCTTGAAACGGCTTGGCTGCTTCTTGGATCAACTTGGTGGCGACCTGCTGAATCTGCTGCTCGCTCGGCTTGCTCGTGTCGAATTGCTGCGTGGCTCGCTCTTCCTGCCGATCCGGATTGACCGCTTCCACGAGGCCTCGGCTGAGGTCTTTGAGCGAGAGGCCGCCGCTGACTTTGCAGATAGCCTGTTCATCGGCCTTCGTGATGCGATGCTCCATGCGGGCCAGCCGCCCGGCGATGCTGGTCAGTACGTCTTCTTCGGTATTCCCCAGCGCCACTGCTTGGAGCAGCTTCTCAAAGGCCACGCTGGGCTTTTTCTCCATTGGCCTGGCGTCGGTCTTGTCTTGCTCGCAGACACCGACGGCATCGACGATGACGAAGTGGTCCTTGGCCGTGGCGTCAGGCGTGACGGCCTTGAGATCATCCGGCTTGATGACGCGGACGCCACGGCCCTTCATCTGCTCGAAGAAGGTGCGGGATTTGACCGCGCGCATGAAGACCACGATCTCGACCGGCTTGATGTCGGTGCCGGTGGCGATCATGTCCACGGTGACGGCGATGCGGGGATGGTAGCTGTTGCGAAAGCTCTTGATGAGCTCCTTGGGAGTTACCCCGGTAGTACGATAGGTGATCTTCTGTGCGCACTCGTTCCCCTTGCCGAACTCCTCACGGAGAATCTCGACGATATTTTCCGCGTGGGCGTCGTCCTTGGCAAAGATGAGGGTCTTGGGCACTTCGGTGCGGCCGGGGAAAATGTCTGTGAAGAGCTTGTCTCTGAAGGCTTTGACGATGGTGCGGATCTGGTCCGGGGCGACCACGTCACGGTCGAGCTGATCGGGATCGTAGGCGAAGTCGTCGTCCAGCCTCTCCCAACGCTTTGTCCGCGTTTCTCGATTCATCAACTGCACGCTATACCCGGCCTCGACCGTGGA
>JACOEF010000664.1 GCA_024998705.1 Nitrospira sp. | reverse complement strand
TTTGGGCGAGGCATTTGCCGACTGACCGTACCACGGGAAACTCAGTTGTTGTTTACGACGAATCCGGATGAGCTGGCGCTGATTGATCGGGTGAAAAAAGAGGGACCAAAGGAGCTCTCCATCGATGAAGCCATTCAATACATTATCGCTGCTGAACGTGATCGAGCGGGCGCCGACAATCCTCGAGTGGCTTGATCGGCATCGGTGGGCGCATGTGGGGTTGATGCTGTTCTGCGGGACGATCATTGCTGCCGGCGTCATTGCGCCTTGGTATGAAGTCGCCGCTCGGATGAGCGGGAGTTGGCCGCACCATAATTTCTTCCTCATTCAAAAAGGTCAGCCCGTGGGCCGAGGGGATCTTGTAGCGTTCATCATGCAGCCAGACTATGTGGCACGTGTGCAGCCAGGCCACCTACACCGAGACTACGCGGACGTGGGGAAGCGGTGGATGAAGCGTATCGTCGGGGTGCCGGGGGACCATATCGTCGTGAAAGACAACGAAGTCTATATCAACGGGCAATCGGTGGGGCGGGGATTTGGACTGGATCGCTACGGTCAACGAATCCAGCTGGCTCCGCTCCCCGAGACTATTCCCGAAGGAGAATATTATGTCGCTCTGCCACACCCGCGATCGTTTGACTCTCGCTACTACGGCCTGATTCGGCAGGCGGATATTCTCGGTACGGTGACCCCTCTCATCTAGCGAGGTCGGTAATACTCCATACAGACATTCTGAAATGGAGGTACCGTGAACGGATCAAGCGGTATTGTCTGTGTGGCAGTGGCTGTAGGGCTTGTTCTTCTGAGCAACGGAACGCCCGCGCTGGCGGGAAACTCCCAATCGACAGCGCGTACAAGTAAGCCGTCGCCTGAAGAGATGGCTCAGGACATCGCAAAGTACTCTCGCCAAGCGTTGCGGCAGGGGCGCCCCCAGGAGTCGCCGAAAGAGGTGCGCCGCGACGGCCTCTACCTCCTACTCTCCTTCTCGCTGGCGGACAACATCCTCAAAGACTACCTGCGCGAGGCGAAATTACTTGGCGCCAAGGTGCTATTGCGCGGACTGGTGCAGGAGTCGTTCAAAGTGACGCAGGAACGGATCAAGCAGGTGCTCTTCACCGGCGAACATCCAGATGAGTCACGTCTCGTGGGAATTGGGATTGATCCAGTGCTCTACCGGACCGTCGGGGCGGGAGAGGTCCCGGCCCTGGTGTTCGTGAAAGATGAGAAGTTCATGGTGGCGAGCGGAGCATCCTCGATCGCGCAGCTTCTTTCGCTGCTGGCAGAGGAGCAGGCGAGGGTGAAGCCATGGGTTGAGTGGTTCGAGCGCCGGCATCGAGGGTTTCTCCAGGGGGGGCCGACCGAAGAAGCTCCGCCAGCGCTTCCGACCATCGAACGGAGTGTGAAGGTGCGGGCCGACGCACGTGGAGCTGACATTGCGGAGCGGGACATGATTGATGTGATGAAGGAGCGAGTGGCGAACGCAAATTGGCCGGACATTCAACGCCGTTCCGGCGATGCCCTCAAACGGCATTTCACCAAGGGGCCGGGGTTGGCTCTGCCGCATGTCGAAGAGGCGAGGGTGGTGTTCGTCGATCCGACCGTCGAGTATCCCGAGGATATTAAGGATCCCACCACAGACACGGTGCTGATCAAGTCCGGCACCAAGATCAATCCGTTTGACAAGGTGCGGTGGATTCGAACCCTCGTGTTTTTTGACGGCAGCAGCCCCGCACAGGTGGACTGGGTGCGACAGTATCTCAGGGCTCATGACCCTAAGTTCGTGAAACTCATCATCTCTGACGGCGACGTGCAGAAAGTAATGGAGCCACTCCATCAGCGCGTCTATTGGGCGAATCCTCTGCTCGTCAGTCGCATGGGGGTCGGTGCGGTGCCCAGTGTGGTCTCTCAGCTAGGCCGACATCTGCGGGTGGAGGAGGTGGAGGTTCATGAGTAGGCCCTCGATGCGACGGATCCGGCAGGTGTTCTTGCTGGTAAGCCTGAGTTGTGTGCTGATCGGTGTGGCGACGCTGTGGCCGTCTGGGACTGCAGAGGCCGTGTGCACGACCGGAACCCCTGTGTTGGCGAACAGTCTCGCGACGACCTGTTGGGAATGTATGTTTCCCATTTCTCTCAGCGGAGTCACGTTGTTTAACCTGGGAGAAGACTTTACAGAGCCGGCCATCGGTCCAGGCCGCGCCCCTTTTCCGCCGCAGTTGTGCGGGTGCGTGTGTCTTGGGCCCATCTGTATCCCCGGGCTGCCGCTGGGGATCTGGGAACCGAAGAATTTGGTCGAGGCGGTGCACGATCCCCTGTGCTTTCCGACGCTCGGTGTGTCCTTGGCCGGGGGCTTCAGTTACATCGGGCGCGGCATGGCTACGACGCAGATGGACTCCGAACTCAACTACGCCTTTTTCCATGTGCATTATTTCATCTTTCCCCTGTGGGCCATCGTCGGAATCG
>JACOEF010000018.1 GCA_024998705.1 Nitrospira sp. | reverse complement strand
GCGGTACGCCAGCAGAGCGTGAAATCCAGCGTAGGTCAAAATGACTTCGAGCCGGCTGGTGGCGGCCGGGTCCCGGTCGAAAATCGCTTGGAGGTCCTGGGAGATGGTCTGGAACATACGTGGTACCAGATTTAACAGCCGGTCAATAGCTACGCGCTAGGCCCGCTCGATCAGGCAGACAGCCTGTGCCGCGACCGCTTCTTCCCGCCCGACCGCATCCAACCCTTCTCCACTTTTGACTTTGACATTCACCAGATCCGGATCCACGTGCAAGACCCCGGCGATGATCTTCTGCATGGCCGCCAGATGCGGGCTCAGCCGCGGCGCCTGCGCGATGATCGTGCTATCCACATTCGCCAGACGATAACCCTTCGCACGCAGCTTCTCGACGACATCTTCAAGCAACTTGAGACTCGAAATATTCTTAAATCGCTGATCCGAACTCGGATAGTGGCGCCCGAGATCGCCTTCCCCCATCGCCCCGAGCAGCGCGTCGCAGATAGCATGCACCAGGGCATCGGAATCAGAATGCCCTTGCAGGCCTTTGTGATGAGGAATTTCGAGTCCACCCAGGATCAATTTTCTCCCGGCGACCAGCGGATGAATGTCCCAACCACATCCCACGCGTACACCCGTCATTCTGCACTCCTTGCCGCCGCTCGTGAGCCGAGAATCGCTTCTCCGATCACGAGATCTTCCGGCCGCGTCACCTTGATATTGTCGCCGCTACCCTCGACCACCACAACCGGTTTTCCGATCAATTCCACGAGGTGGGCGTCATCCGTCGCTTGTACGCCACCCAACAATGCCTTGTGATGGCCCTCTTCCAGCCAAGCGCGGCGGAACGCCTGTGGGGTCTGTGCCAACCACAGGGGCCGGCGATCAACGGTCCGCTCGATCACTCCGCCTGCGCCCACATATTTCACCGTATCACGCATCGGCAGCGCAATAATGGCTGCTCCATGCTCCACCGCCGCGGCCACGACTCTCCGGATCATGTCCTCGGTCAGAAACGGCCGCACCGCGTCGTGGACCAGGACAATCTCCGTATCCTGGCTCACTTCGGCCAACGCATGCCGCACCGAATCCTGCCGCTGCGCCCCTCCAGCCACAACCTTTGTCACCTTCCCAAACTCACCTGTCGCCACAATATGGTCAAGGCAATATTGGCGGTCAGACTGAGGGACGGCCAGGATGATCTCATGGATGACCGGGGAAGCTTGGAGCACCAGGAGAGACTGCGCGAGAATCGGCCGCCCCCCGAGGGCGAGAAACTGCTTGGGGATATGGCCGCCCATGCGAAGTCCACGACCGGCCGCCGGAACCAAGGCGACCGTGCGAGGACCTGCCCACGGCAACGTCGCATCACGAGAGGACACCGGCACACTCACGAATGCCACAGCAGGACGAGGCCAGAGGTGGACACCCGCCTCCCAGTCCATCGCACCCATTTACCCACGCGCAACCTGATACTCTTCCCGTTCGGACTCTTCCTTCAAACGGGTGAAGATCATGCGCCCTGCCGTTGTCTGAAGCACACTGGTCACGGTCACATCCACATTGCGGCCGATGCAGCGCCGCGCATTGTCCACGACAATCATCGTACCGTCATCCAAGTAGGCGACGCCCTGGCCGGCCTCTTTGCCTTCCTTCAACACAAACACCCGAATGGTTTCACCCGGCAACACGACCGGTCGCAGCGCATTACACAGCTCATTGATGTTCAGAACCCGCACGCCCTGCAATTCGGCGACTTTGTTCAAATTCAAGTCATTCGTGACGATGCGCCCCCCAACCTTCTTGGCCAACACCACCAGCTTGGCGTCCACTTCCTTCACATGGGGAAAATCTTCTTCGATGATCCGGACATCGATGCCCGGCATTTTCTGAATCTTGTTGAGAATGTCCAAGCCGCGACGGCCGCGCGCCCGTTTCAAAGAATCCGATGAGTCTGCAATGTGCTGTAATTCATTCAGGATGAAATGGGGAACCAGAAACGGCCCTTCCAGAAACCCTGTCTCGCAGAGGTCGGCGACCCGGCCGTCGATGATGACGCTGGTGTCCAGAACTTTGAGACTGGCATTGGCAGCTCCACCGACCGAAGGGCCTCGGCCCGACTCGGGAAACTGCTCGTTGCCGAACCGCGCACCCATGGCCAGGCCCAGGTAGGGCAATCCCAAGAGAAACACCAACCCGCCGATATGAAAGAGGAAGGTCTCCACATCGAAAACCGCACTCCCCACCCACTCCACCAGACCGGTAAGGATAAGACCGCCGGCAAGACCCACTGCACCACCGACAATAATACCGAATGAATGTCTTCGGAGCGCGTATTCACCGGCGAGGATGAGCCCACCAGCCACCGCTCCCATGCCCAACCCCACTAATAGGAACTCGCGACTTGGATCTTGGGCCCGCAGAAACAGGGCCATGCCGGCAAGAGCGCTGAGAAGAACAAATATGGCCCGTATTACCATACTGTTTGCCTCCTCTCTGTGATCAACCCCGAACGGACGATCCGGAGCAATCACGGCCTCAGCGTCAGATAAATGGCTCGCCCCTGCCGTCTCAACAGGAGCAATACCGCCTGGTCTTTCGGCAAATTGGCGGCGGTATGTTCATACGCCTTCACTGTCCCCACTGCTTTGCGATTCACCTCCAGGACAAGGTCGCCTTCGCGCACACCGGCCTCTTCTGCAGGACTCCCCGGCTTCACCCTGACGATGATGACGCCGTGAT